>CBFIHK010000004.1:0-57024 GCA_965662305.1 Luminiphilus sp. | reverse complement strand
CGCAGAACGCAGAACGCAGAACGCAGAACGCAGAACGCAGAACGCAGAACGCAGAACGCAGAACGCAGAACGCAGAATAATTGTTGCGTAATCGCCCTCTCCCGCACCTACTTTAAGCCCGCTATTTCACACGACCTTTTGCAGAACTCACAAATAGTGGAAATCGCATAAGCGCGGAAACGCCGAGTAACTGCCTAAGTTACAAGTGTTGGGTCGAACTGGGTCGTGCCCGGTTGTGCTGGGTTGTGCTGGGTTGTGCTGCGTTGTGTAAAGCAAACTGAATTTAGCCCCGACGCCAAGTGGCTCCGGCCGCGCTGTCTTCGATGATAATGCCTGCTGCGTTTAACTCGTCTCGAATCTCATCCGCCCTTGCAAAGTCACGATCAGCCTTCGCCTGCGCGCGTTCTATCAATAACGCATCGATGGCCTCGCCGGAAAGCCCCTCCTCGGTGCCTTTTGAGAGCCACTCCGCGGGGTCTTCGGCAAGAACCCCAAGCACTGCACCGCCCATGAGTAATGCGGCTTTGGCAGCCGGCTTTTCGGCTTCTTGCGCTTTATTCAGCGCTTTTGCCAGCTGGTGTAACTCGGCAATGGCGGCAGGCGTGTTGAGGTCGTCTAGCAATGCCTTAAACACGGGGGAAGCGGCACTGTTGTCATTCTTGACTTGCGGTACGGCAATGTCACCCGCGTTACGCAGCGCCAAATAAAAGCTGTCCAGCGTGGATTGCGCGCTGTCTAACAGTGACTTGGAGAAGTTAAGCGGTGATCGATAGTGCGCAGATAAAAGCGCAAATCTCAGCGTTTCACCCGCGTACTGCTCAAGAAGTTCACGAACGGTTCGAACGTTACCGAGCGATTTGGACATCTTTTCACCGTCCATGTCGACGTAGGCGTTGTGCATCCACGTACCCACGAAACCACCGCCATAGCCACAGCAACTTTGTGCTCGCTCATTCTCGTGGTGCGGGAAAATCAAATCTCTGCCGCCCCCGTGAATATCAATATCATCACCTAGGTGCTGGTGGATCATCGCCGAGCACTCGAGGTGCCACCCAGGGCGCCCTCGCCCGTAATCGCTCTCCCATCCCGGCTCGTCATCGCTGGAAGGCTTCCAGAGCACAAAATCGCCGGGGTGGCGTTTATACGAGGCCACCTCGACGCGCGCGCCAGCCAGCATGTCCTCGAGCTGACGCCCACTCAAAGCGCCGTAATCGTCCATCGACGTGACATCAAACAGCACATGCCCCTCGGAGACATAGGCATGCCCTCTGTCGATGAGGCGGTGTGCAAGGTCTAGCATAGCCTCCACGTGTTCGGTGGCCTGCGGCTCGATGGTTGGAGTTCGGTTGTTAAGCGCCGCCATGTCTGTACGAAACTTATCGGTGAATTCCTGCGTGAGTGCAGTGATGTCGATGCCACGCTCACGTGCCGCGACAATGATTTTGTCGTCGATGTCGGTGATATTGCGGGCGTAAGTCACCTTGGGATAAAGCGCCTGCAACACCCGATACAGGGTGTCAAAAACCACGACAGGGCGGGCGTTGCCAATATGAACCAGGTTGTACACCGTTGGCCCACAGACATATATACGGATGTGTTCAGGATCGACGGGCGTAAAACGCGCTTTCTCACCACCAGCGCTATTCGTTAAAAACAAATCAGTCATTGCCAGCCCAGGTATCACGCAAACCAATCACTTTGTTAAAGACAGGCTTGTCCGGTCTGTAGTCGTGTCGATCGGCGACAAAATAGCCCTCTCGCTCGAACTGTAAGCGTGATTCAGGCGCAACAGACAGTAGGGAGCGTTCAACAATTGCCTGGCTCACCACCAGGGACGAGGGATTGATCACATCGTCCATGTTATCCACCTTCGTAGGATCTTCGACGCTAAAGAGACGATCGTAACTTCTGATCTCGGCGCTCCCACCCGTTTGGGCGTCAACCCAGTGGATAACGCCCTTGGCCTTGATGCCGTCGTCAGGATCCTCCCCGAGCGTTTGCGGGACGACAGTTGCATACACCTTGGTCACCTCGCCGTCAGCATCGACGTCGCAGCGTTCGGCCTCGATCACATAGCCACCACGCAAGCGAACGCGCTTACCAAGGACCAAGCGCTTGAATTTCTTGTTCGCTTCCTGACGGAAGTCATCGCGATCGATCCAGATATTCTGGCTGATAGCCACTTCCCGCTTGCCCTGGCTTTCGTCGGCCGGATGATTCGCAACCATCAACACTTCAGGTTCGACAAGATTGGTTAGTTCGAGCGCTAACGGGTTCAAAACCGCCATTGCCCGCGGCGCAGTCGTATTCAGGTCATTGCGGACTGCACTCTCGAGCATTGCCACATCCACAACACCGTCGGAACGCGACGTACCCACTTCCTCGCAGAAATGGCGCAGCGCAGCTGGTGTGTAGCCACGTCGGCGCATACCCGCAATAGTCGGCATTCTAGGGTCATCCCAACCGCTAACAACGCCGGAGTCGACGAGTAGCTTGAGCTTACGCTTACTCGTTACCGTGTAATTAACGTTGAGCCGCGCAAACTCGTACTGGCGGGGCCTTGAGGGCACCGGCAGATTATCAATGAACCAATCGTAGAGCGGCTTGTGATCCTCGAACTCCAGCGTACAGATCGAGTGAGAGATTCCCTCAATCGCATCTTCCTGTCCGTGCGCGAAGTCATAAGTCGGATAGATAACCCAGTCGTCGCCTGTCTGGTGATGCGAAACACTGCGGATACGATACAAGGTGGGATCACGCAAATTGATATTGGGTGACGCCATATCGATTTTTGCGCGCAGAACGCGAGAGCCGTCCTCACATTCGCCAGCTTTCATAGACGCGAACAGTGCGTGATTCTCGCTTATCGAGCGCTCTCGATAGGGACTGTTCTTACCCGACGCGGTCAGCGTGCCGCGGTACTTGCGCGCCTCTTCTGCGCTCAGATCACAAACGTAGGCCTTGCCCTCGTCGATTAAGTGAAGTGCCCACTCATAAAACTGCTGAAAGTAACTGGACGCGTACCTGACCTCACCCTCCCAGGTATACCCCAACCACTTAACGTCCTCCTGAATAGCGTCAATGAAAACCTGACTTTCTTTTTCGGGGTTCGTATCGTCAAACCGCAGATTGCAGACCCCACCGTACTGCTCAGCCAGTCCAAAATTCACGGTAATCGACTTCGCGTGACCGATGTGGAGAAAGCCATTGGGCTCAGGTGGAAAACGCGTCACAACCCGGTCGACGATGCCTGCATCAAGATCGTTTTGAATTTGCGTTCGGAGAAAATTACTGCGCGGTTCTGAGTCCATGAGACACCTTTACTTCGAGGGCGCGAGTTTACCAAGGGATGAGCCGCAAGTCAGTTTCACACAACATCAACAGGGTGGTAGTAATTAACTCGAATGCCTCCTCGCGTGTCTGTATGATGCGCGCTTTTCCACAACACCAATCTAACGGCGGTAGTAATAATGGCGATGACACGCGTACTCATGAAAACCCTTCTTGGCGACATGACACTTGAACTAGACACTGAGAAGGCGCCCGAGACTGTGGCGAATTTCGTTGCATACGCAAATGCCGGCCACTATGACGGCACCATCTTCCACCGCGTTATCAATAACTTCATGGTACAAGGTGGCGGCTTCGACACTGACATGCGTCAGAAGGCCACAAACGACCCGATCACTAACGAGGCTAACAACGGTCTTAAGAACGAGCGTGGCACCATTGCTATGGCGCGCACCATGGATCCACACTCTGCAACCGCACAGTTCTTCATCAATGTCTCTGACAACGACTTCTTGAATTTCACGGGCGAGAACATGCAGGGCTGGGGTTACGCCGTTTTCGGACGCGTGGTTGAAGGCGAGGAAGTGCTCGAGAAAATCCGCGTTGTCCCAACAGGAAGCCAAGCGGGTCATCAGGATGTACCGAATGACCCTATCGTTATCGAGTCTGTGTCTGTCGTTTCCGACTAAGTTAGATACCTCACTCTGTTGATATGGCGAGCTCACTCTTCATTAGCGATCTTCACCTGAGTGAAGACACACCGAAGGTCGAGCAAGCGCTATATCGGCTACTCGAGCAAAAAGGCGACGTTGATCGCCTTTTTTTGTTGGGCGACATCTTCGAGGCATGGATTGGTGACGACGACGACAGTACCCTAGCGCAACGTTTTGCCGACGCCATGACACGTGTGGCCGATAAGGGTACTCGCATCTATTTCACCCGCGGCAACCGAGACTTCCTTGTGGGGCGTGAGTACCTGAAGCAGTTCGGCGCGGAATTGCTGGATGACACAACCCGTGTCGACGTCACCAGCCAACCCGCTTTGCTCATGCACGGTGATTTACTTTGCACTGACGACGTCGACTACATGGCGTTTCGTGCCCTCGCCCACAACCCCGAATGGCAAGCTGAGATGTTGGCAAAGCCACTCGATGAGCGCAGACAGCTGGCACAGTACCTTCGAACCGTGAGTAAAGAGGCAGCGAGTAACAAGGCGGAGGACATCATGGACGTCAATCATGACACCGTCGCGAGAGCCATCGAGGAACACCAGGTTACACTGCTAATTCACGGACACACCCACCGCCCCTGCAGGCATCCACTCCCGAACGCCGAGCGCGTGGTTCTGGGCGATTGGAATACAACGGGGTGGTATCTATCTGAACAGGACGAGGCGCTTGAGCTCGTGGAGTTCGGCCTTTAGTACAAATGCTACAGAGCCGAATCTCTCGGGACTGGTCTTGAGGGACGAGACGCGTGGGTCTAGGCGCTTATCCTCTCTGGCACACCGCTGTGAAAGCGAATTTCAGTGTCGGGGCTCTCGATCAACGACTGCTCAATACCTCGAAAGAGCGCCAATCGCTCGGCAACCTCGTTGGGGCTCTCTAAGGTGTTCGCCAACGTAATGTAGTCCATAAAGTGACGGGATTCGCTTTTCAATAGAGAGACATAAAACTCGCCCAGTTCCGGATCCACATGCGGTGCTAATGCAGCAAATCGCTCGCAAGAACGCGCTTCGATCAACGCACCCACGATGAGGGTATCGACCAGCTTCTGAGGGTCTTTCTTACGTACTTTCTCACGAAGCCCCTGCGCGTAACGCGATGCGGTGACCGACTCATAGGCAATACCACGCTTTGTCATCAGCTTTAGCACCTGTTCAAAGTGCCTAAGTTCCTCGCGGGCGAGGCGTGACATTTTGTTAAGTAAGATCGTGTTGCCTGTGTAGCGGTGCATGAGGCTCATCGCCGTTGCAGCTGCTTTCTTCTCGCAATTGGCGTGGTCGATCATGAGTACAGGGAGAGACTCAACCGCGCTCGATAGCCATGCATCTGGCGTTCTACAGGGTAGAAACTCAAATACGGGTGTTAGATCTAAAGCGGCCGGCATCTTATGTATTACAACTCTTATTAATGCGTGCGAAGTGTAAGGGGCTAATTCGGTGTTTGTCTTCAGTCTGGTCGTTCAGTCGTCCTGAAATAGATCAGGCGTTGCGAGGTAGCGGTCGTAATGCGCCGTCGACAGGATCCAGAAATCTTCATCAATCTTATCGCGAAGCGATACCAGCGTTAGATCAACCCAGGATGGACGTACCCTAAAACCGTATTTGCTCGGATCCTGAATTTGGCTCGCCCCGGCTTTCAGCAACTGGAACAACCAGCAATACTCATCGTGTTCTTCGTTATATCGGACCAATTGGGTGTCAAGTTGCCACTTGAGCAGATTGCGATCGGTGACCGTGCACTTGTGTGAACATGCCTGAGAGAGGAAGCCCGATAGTCGCTTATCGACAAACCGCTTCTCGTCTTGGGTATACCCGTTCCAGTTAATCACCTCGTGGCTAAACCGTTTACAGCCACGACAGACACTATCGCCAATACCGGTCGAACAGACACCAATACAGGGCGTCTTGATCGGCTTATGCGCTACTTGTGAGGGGTTGATCCCGGACATAGCGCGTGAGTCTAGGGTAAACATTGCATGAATGCACAGAATTGATCGAATCGCTGTCGACATAGTTGGTCACAAGCTATAATTCGCGCGCCAAAGAGCAAGGCGCCCTTCAAAAGCGAGCGCTCTTACAAATTCTGGGGAAGAGGAAATTTCTGTGCTTGAAGCTTATCGTGAACACGTAGCCGAACGGGCTGCTATAAACATCCCACCAAAACCACTATCTCCGCAGCAAGTTGCTGATCTTGTGGAGCTGTTGAAGACGCCACCCGCTGGCGAGGAGGACTATCTAGTTGATCTCATATCAAACCGGGTGCCGCCGGGCGTGGATGAGGCCGCCTACGTCAAGGCAGCTTTCTTGTCTGACGTGGCACTCGGCAACGTAGGTTGCCCGCTCATCGACAAGGTGACAGCGGTTGATTTATTGGGAGATATGCACGGCGGCTACAACATCGAAACACTCGTTAAGCTACTCCCCGATCAAGATTTGGGCGAGCAAGCCGCCACCGAGCTGAAGCACACTCTTCTCATGTTTGATGCGTTTTATGACGTCGCGGCACTCGCCAAAGACGGTAACGCCAATGCGCAAGACGTCATGAAATCGTGGGCAGACGCAGAATGGTTTACCAAGCGCGATGAATTACCCAAATCGCTCAAGATGGTGGTATTTAAAGTCACGGGAGAGACCAACACGGACGATCTCTCCCCTGCCCCTGACGCGTGGTCGCGTCCCGATATTCCGTTACATGCGCGCGCTATGTACAAGATGACCCGCGACGGACTCGAGCCTGAAGAGCACGGCAAAGTTGGCCCTATGGCGCAGATCGAAGCGGTAAAAGCGACCGGCTTGCCAGTCGCCTTTGTCGGTGACGTGGTCGGCACTGGCTCCTCTCGAAAGTCAGCTGCCAATAGCGTGCTTTGGTATTTCGGCCAGCCCGTTACCGGCGTGCCCAATAAGCAAATGGGTGGTGTGTGCATTGGCGGCAAGATAGCGCCAATCTTCTACAACACCATGGAAGACGCCGGTGCATTGGTCTTTGAAGCGCCCGTTGAAAAAATGGGTATGGGCGACATCATCGAAATCCGGGTTTACGACGGTCAGGTGTTGAATGAATCGGGCGAGGTGATTTCTGAATTTGAGTTGCGGTCCGATGTCCTTCTTGACGAAGTCCGTGCGGGTGGTCGCATCAACCTAATTATCGGGCGTGGCTTGACTGCAAAGGCACGCGAGGCGCTCGGTTTGGGCGAGAGTCCCCTATTCCGCAAGCCCGATATGCCGGAGGCGACAAACGCGGGCTTTACACTTGCGCAGAAGATGGTGGGTCGCGCCTGCGGCGTCAACGGTATCCGCCCCGGCACCTACTGCGAGCCCAAGATGACGACTGTCGGCTCTCAGGACACCACCGGGCCCATGACGCGTGACGAGCTACAAGATCTCGCATGCCTCGGATTCTCTGCAGACCTGACAATGCAATCTTTCTGCCACACAGCCGCCTATCCAAAGCCTGTAGATATCGAGACTCAGCACTCGCTACCGGACTTTATTCGTAACCGCGGCGGTGTCTCTCTGCGACCCGGTGACGGTATCATCCACAGCTGGTTAAACCGTATGCTGCTCCCCGACACTGTTGGCACCGGTGGTGATTCACACACCCGCTTCCCGCTAGGTATCTCTTTCCCGGCAGGTTCTGGTCTTGTCGCCTTTGCTGCCGCCACCGGCGTCATGCCGCTGGACATGCCCGAATCGGTTCTGGTGAGATTCAAGGGCGAAATGCAACCCGGCATCACACTCCGTGATCTTGTGCATGCGATTCCCTACTACGCCATTCAGGAAGGCTTGTTGACGGTCGAGAAGAAGGGTAAGAAAAATATCTTCTCAGGCCGCATTCTGGAGATTGAAGGTCTTGAGGACCTTACTGTTGAACAGGCATTCGAGTTGTCAGATGCGTCAGCCGAGCGCTCTGCAGCGGGCTGCACCATCAAACTGTCTGAAGACACCATTGGCAGCTACCTCAAATCGAACATTGTGCTGCTGCGGTCGATGATTGCCGAAGGCTATGGTGATCCCCGAACGCTCGAGCGTCGTGTACGTAATATGGAAAAGTGGCTCGAAAACCCCGAGCTCTTGGAAGCCGATAAGGATGCAGAGTACGCAACTGTCATCGAAATTGATCTTGCGGAGGTGACAGAGCCGGTTGTCTGCGCACCGAACGATCCAGACGATGCGCGACTGCTTAGCCAAGTAGCAGGTGATGAAGTTAACGAGGTCTTTATCGGTAGCTGCATGACCAATATTGGCCACTTCCGCGCGACGGGTAAATTACTTGATCAACACACCGGTGGTGTTGCCGCGCGCATGTGGATTTGTCCTCCAACACGCATGGATGAGTACCAGCTCATGGAGGAAGGTTACTACGCCATCTTTGGACGCGCAGGCGCACGAACAGAGATGCCGGGCTGCTCGTTGTGCATGGGCAACCAGGCTCGAGTTGCACCGAAGTCGACGGTTCTTTCAACCTCGACGCGTAACTTCCCAAATCGACTGGGTGAAGGCGCGAATGTCTATCTCACGTCGGCTGAGCTTGCGGCCGTCGGCGCTATTTTGGGCCGGTTACCGACACCCGAGGAGTACATGACCTACGCTAATGATCTAGATTCCATGTCGGCTGAAATCTATCGGTATATGAATTTCAATGAAATTCAGAGTTTCCAGGCCTTGGCCGAGGACGGACAGAAGATAGCCGCGACGCTGATCGAGGAAGTTGCCTAGCGTCTCAGGCTGCTTTCTGGCTGCCTGCTTACTCATCGACCAAGTCGTGTAGCAGTAGATAGCTCATCAGATTTAAAGATAAGCCCCTCATGGGGCTTTTTTATTTCTGGACACTCTCTATTTGTGGACACTTCCTATCTCCGGAGACTCTCTATTTCCGGAGACTCTCTATTTACCGAGACTCCCCGCTTTCTCCAGACTCAAAAAGCCTAAAATCCTTAATTTTCTCATTAAATCATTAGCTTAAGATTTAAACCTTAATCAAAAACCTAAGGTCTTTGGAGTCCGTTGTGCTAGGGGGGTTAAACGTCGATTTTAGTGTTAAACACTGAGGATAATGCGAGATTAACCAAAAACGCTTGGCGAAATTCCATTTTAGACAGCGGCAAACCCAAGTTCACAATCGTTGATTATGTCCTCAATGTTCTCTAGCCCAACGGCGATGCGTATCAAGGGAGCAGTTATCCCTGCCTCGCTTTTTTGTTCGTCCGATAAACGGCCATGCGTGGTTGTCGCGGGATGACAGATCGTTGTCTTTACGTCACCCAAATTAGCGGTCAGCGACATCATTTTGGTGCCGTTGATAAAAGCCCAAGCCTCCGCCTGTCCACCAACAACTTCAAACGACAAAACACCGCCAAACGCAGATTGCTGAGACGCAGCGAGTTTATGGTCTGGATGTGTCTCAAGCCCACAATAATTGACCTTAGCGACTTTTGAATGCGCTACAAGCCACTTTGCGAGCACCATGGCACGTTCACTATGAGCATCCATGCGGAGCTGTAAAGTCTCCAATCCTTTGCTGAACACCCAAGCATTGAACGGGCTCATCGAAGGACCGCACACGCGGACAAACGCCCGGACATCAGCCATTAGTTCTGATGTGCCTACCAGCGCGCCACCAAGAACCCTTCCCTGTCCATCCAAGTATTTTGTGGCGGAGTGCATGACGATATCCGCACCAAGCGCCAGTGGTCGCTGTAAAGCGGGCGTACAAAAGCAATTATCCACTGCCAGTAGTGCGTTGGCTGTGTGGGCGATTGACGAAATCGCACGGATATCACCCACCTCGCAGATCGGATTCGAGGGTGTCTCGCAAAAGAACAGCTTGGTTTTAGGCGTCACCGCAGCACGCCATTCGTCCAAATTCCTAAGTGAAACGAAGGAAACGGATATATCCAGTTTCGTAAGAACATTGTTGAAAAGGCTGACAGTACTTCCAAAGACATTTCGGGAGCAAACTACGTGATCCCCACTCTTAAGGACCGTTAAACACAAGGTCAATATAGCACTCATGCCGGAGCTAGTAGCAACGCATTCCTCACCCCCTTCAAGCGCGGCGAGACGTTTCTCAAATACCGATACCGTTGGATTTGAGAAGCGCGAATACATGTTCCCCTGCCGATCTCCAGCGAACGTGGCAGCAGCCTCTTCAGCTGATTCGAAGACGAAGCTTGATGTCGCGTAGATGGGATCAGAATGCTCCTGCTCGAAGCCACGGGAAAGTCCCTCACGGATAGCCAAGGTTTCGAAGCCAGGATTCGATAGAGTTTTATCTGACAACGCTCAGCTCCGGTTGTGTAGGCCGACGAGCGCACCGTCGGCGCGATCGACGGAGTCGTCAGAACGCGCATCGCTCAACCCAGTGAGATAAGCGTCATCAATCACACCCGTTTGATACTGCCCATCGAACACTGAGAGCTCGAAGCCATCCACAAGCGAGTTACCCTCCCTTGAGCATTCGATTAAGTCGTCAATATCCTGATAAATCAGCCAATCAGCCCCAATGTACTCGCTGATTTCATCAATGGTCTTACCGTGAGCAACTAACTCTGACGCCGTGGGCATATCTATCCCGTAGACATTCGGGAAGCGCACGGGTGGTGCCGCCGAAGCGAAATAGACTTGCTTCGCGCCGGAGTCACGTGCCATTTGGATAATTTGCTGACAGGTCGTTCCTCGAACAATCGAGTCATCGACCAGCAATACCGTTTTCCCCTCGAACTCCAAAGGGACGGGGTTCAACTTCTGCCGTACTGACTTTTTACGCTGCGTTTGTCCGGGCATGATGAAGGTGCGGCCAATATACCGGTTCTTCATAAAGCCCTCTCGGAACTTGACGCCGAGTTCGTGCGCCAAGGCCTGACCCGCCACCCGACTAGTGTCCGGGATAGGAATAACAACATCGATATCGTGATTGGGACGCTCGCGCATAATTTTATGCGCCAGCCGCTCCCCCTGACGCATTCGCGTCTTATAGACCGAGATGCCATCCATCAGCGAATCAGGGCGAGCAAAATAGACATGCTCAAAAATGCAGGGCTTTAGCTTGGGATTTTCAGCGCACTGCCTTCGCGATAGCTCTCCCGAAGCGTTAATAAACAGGGCCTCGCCCGGATCTACATCGCCAATCATCCGGTAACCGAGCACATCCAAAGCAACGCTCTCTGATGCGACCATATAGCTTTTGTCCTCTCCCTGAGTTTTCATGCCAACAACGAGTGGGCGAATACCATTGGGATCACGGAAGGCTACCAGTCCGACGTTTGCAATCATGGCTATCGCCGCGTAACCACCCTCGCAACGCTTATGCAACGTAGCGACAGCGGCAAAAACATCTTCCGCCTCGGGACTTAATTTCCCCTGCCGCTGAAGTTCGTGGGCGAAGACGTTTAAGAGAACCTCTGAATCGCTGTCCGTATTCAGATGGCGTAAATCAGTCTGATAGAGCTCATCAGACAATGCGGCTGAGTTTGTCAGGTTACCATTATGGGCAAGGGCAATACCGTAGGGGGAGTTCACGTAGAACGGTTGTGCAAGTGCGGATCCCGAACTTCCCTGTGTCGGATAGCGCGTGTGGCCTAAGCCAAAATTACCCGCCAGCTGCTGCATGTGCGAGGCCTGGAAAACATCCCGAACCAACCCCTCACCTTTGCGCTGCAAAAACTGCCCGCGATGGCAGGTCATTATACCGGCTGCGTCCTGCCCTCTGTGCTGCAACATCGTAAGTGCGTCATAGATATCGGCAGCAACGCTCTCGTTTGAGGAAATTCCAACCACACCACACATTTCAGTTGCTCCTAAAGCATGCTGCTTTCGTTGATCGTTTCATCGACAACCGTCGAAACGTCACCGCGTAATACATCGTCGAAGTTATCAGCTAACCAGTCAGCCACAATTTCGATATCTTCGATTAGCACTGAGTTGTTTAACAGCGATGCCTCTGAATCGGGCACGAGCGCTTTTAGCAACAAGGTCATAGCGGCCGCTATGATAACCCCCCTCGCGGTTCCAAATCCCGCTCCCAGTAAACGATTACCAAAATTCAAACCGGGTTGCCGCAATTGGTCTGAAAGCCACTTACCTGCACTACCAAAAAAGAACAATACGGCGATAAAAACACCACCCCAAGCGGTGATGTAGCGAATGGACGAGTCATTGATCAGGTCAGTCATGGTATTGGCGACGGGCAATGCCAAAATGTTAGCCAGCACGAAAGCACCGACCCAACCTAGAAATGAGGTACTCTCCCTCGCGAAGCCACGAGAGAGACCATACAAAGCAGATACCGACACAACGGCCACTACGACCCAGTCGAAAGCATTAAAGCCTTGAGTCAACTCTGAAAGGGTCGTTTCCACCGCTGATCAGACCTCAAACTTAATAATCTTCGAATCCACCCCGTAATAGGCATCAATACCAGGCTGGATATCCAATAACCGCTGTCGCTGCAAATTCGGTCCTATTCGCACCCTAAACAGTGCCCGAGCGCTTATGGTAACAGGAGAAACATAAGCTTTGTGCCCTTTCGCACGAAGCTCAGCGGCAATTTCCTCAGCGCGACTTTCAGTGCTGAACGTCGCCACTTGTAGTGTCCAACTTATGGGTAGACCTTGCTCGTCAAATTCGGCGCGCTGCCCCGCGGCGACCTGATTTTTTGGCTCTGTGTCGGCTTGAATGAGAGACACAGACGGGTCCACCTTAACAGCATCAACCGGCTCATCACTGGGTTGATCCGCTCGCTCGAGAGCGGGCAGCCTTGTCCGATCCACTATCTCCAATTCAGGCTCTCGTCGATCTGACATTTTTAGGGATGGACGCTCCGGCATCTCGAAGACCGGTAGCATGAGGTCTGCCTCCGGTACTGGGGAGACAAAAACGATTGGCCAGAAAATAACAGCAAGCGCAGCAAGTACGATGAATCCCACCAACCGCTGCTTAAGCATCAGCACCACCTAAGACAAAGCGATCGGCGTTTTCAAGTGCAAGCATGCCCGCTGCAACGGTGAAAAAAGAGCCGAATATTATGAGCCTCCCCGCATCACTATTTAGTCGCGCTAAAGCGTGCTCAATCGATTCGTTAAATGTCGCAAACACCCGTGATTTGTCTCCCAATTGCTGAGCGAGCTGCGTCGGATCCTGCCCGCGCTCTCCACCAATTCCATGCGGTAGACACCAAAAATCAATGTCGTTTTCGAGGGCAAAAATCATATCACGACACTCCTTGTCGGACATGACTGCAAATACTGCAACTGTGTTATCGACCTCCGGCAGGGTCGCTAAAAATTGATGAAGCTCCCGCGCTGCATCAGGGTTGTGCGCGACATCCATAACCACACTCAACCCTTTGACTATTTTATGCTCCCTTCGTCCACGTAAGTTCAGTCTGCTCACGGACTCAGCGAAGCTAGTTTCATCTAGGTCGATGCCTGCCGTTATCAAAGCGGCTATTGCAGCCGCAGCATTCATGGGAATAACGCCTTTAGGCACATGCCAGGAAAATTGCTTATCCTTTGGACCATGAAACACATCACTGGTAAACCTGTAGTGATGACCCGCCCTTATCGCTTCAGCCCCCAACCGGTCAAGGGTTTGCATCACCGTCACTGGCGCGCGCTCATCAGCAACAATACAGGGCCTGCCGGCTCTGGCTATGCCGCACTTTTCAATGGCGATTGTCTCTACGTCATTACCCAACCACTCTTGATGATCCAGACCAATTGCAGTGATCACCGCCACGTCAGCATCAATAATGTTGACCGCATCTAAACGTCCGCCCAATCCAACTTCCAGCAGCTGGTAGTCGACCTTAAGTTCACGGAAGATCCACAGCGCGGCAAGCGCGTTGAACTCAAAATAGGTAAGAGACGTTTGATCGCGGGCTGATTCGATGGCCTCAAATGCGCGGATGATCAAGGCATCATCGACTTCGAGACCGTTAACGCGAATACGTTCGTTATATCTAACGAGGTGCGGAGAGGTGAAAGCGCCGCACGTCACCCCTTGCGCAAGAAGCACGGACTCCATAACAGCGACTGTGCTGCCCTTACCGTTAGTGCCAGCGACCGTAATGGTAGTCGCCGCGGGCTCAGTTAACCCCAGTCGTTTGGCAACACTACCGCAGCGTTCTAGACCAAGATCTATTGCTGCAGGATGAAGCTGTTCGAGCTCGCTGAGCCAATCATCAAGAGACTCGGCTTCCACTCCCGTCGCTCAGGATGCTAGCTGAGTGTTAGTGAATTTCGACAACACCCTTGCCAAGGTGTCTCGCATTTCAGCGCGCGGAATAATCATATCGATCGCACCGTGCTCGAGTAAGAACTCGCTACGCTGAAAACCTCTGGGTAATTTTTGCCGGATTGTCTGCTCAATAATATTGGGACCTGCAAAGCCTGCCCGGGCATCTGGCTCAGCAACATTGATATCACCCAAAAGTGCCAGCGATGCAGATACGCCTCCATAAATTGGATCTGTCATGACCGAAACGTAAGGAACACCGGCAGATTTCATACGCTCGATAACCGCCGAGGTCTTCGCCATTTGCATCAGTGATATGAGCGCCTCCTGCATGCGCGCACCACCTGAGGCAGCGAAGCAAACAAGGGGAATTCCGTTCTCGAGAGCAACGCCTGCCGCCCGTGTAAACTTTTCGCCAACGGCATAACCCATTGAACCGCCGTGAAAGTTGAACTCAAAAGCAACGGCAACTACATCGAGGCCATGCAGGGTTCCGCGATAGGCGATGATTGCGTCTTTTTCACCGGTACTTTTTTGTGCCGTGGTAAGACGGTCACGATAGCGTTTCTTGTCTTTGAATTTGAGTCGATCAATGGTTTCAAGCTCAGGAAAGAGCTCGGTTCGCCCATCTTGATCAAGAAACAAGTCCAGACGGCGCCTCGCTGTAATGCGCATGTGATGATCACATTTGGGACAAACTTCTGCATTGCGTTCTAGATCGGGACGGTAGAGGACCGCATCGCACTTTGCACATTTACGCCAGAGGCCCTCAGGCACACTCGCGCGCCGGTCAACATCCGCCTTTCTTACACCAGACGGAATAATCTTATCGATCCAACTCATTTAAGCCCCCTGCTCGACCTAGCGCGCAGTATACGTTGTTGACGGTTTCACTTGGAAGTAGCCAAATTTACGCCAGATCGAATGGTTGAGATCAGTGAATTAGCTGTTTCTAATGCGCTACTTGCATCGCTATTGGCAGCATAGTCTGCAGCGACCGAGTCAACGAGCACGCTACCGACAACGACCGCATCGGCACAGCCTGCAACCGTCGCGGCTGTATCCGCACCCTTGATGCCAAAACCGACAGCAATAGGAAGCTCGGTGTGTGCACGAATGACAGACAGATGCGCCTCAACAGCCCCCGTATCCAGGTGTCCTGCACCCGTCACACCTTTCAGGGCTACGTAATAGATAAAGCCAGAGGCCTGACCCGTAATTGTTACGACGCGTTCATCACTGGTTGTTGGAGAGATAAGAAAAATATTATCGAGTTCACGACGTTGAAGTTCTGCGTTCATTGCCGAAACTTCCTCTGGAGGTAGGTCGACCGTGATCAAACCGTCAATACCCGCATCGGCACACGCGTCAGCGACATACGCATAGCCCTGGCGCTCCAGAGGGTTCGCATAGCCCATCAGCACAAGCGGTGTCGTGGTGTTAGACCGCCTGAATTCTTCAACCAAGGCGAGCGTTGATTTAAGGCTAGTACCGCCTTCAAGTGCACGTTCATGCCCCTTTTGGATTGTGGGTCCCTCTGACATCGGGTCGGAGAATGGCACGCCGACCTCAATGATATCGGCGCCTGCATCCACCAGTGCATGCATCAGTGGCACCGTTAACGCCTCGTTGGGATCGCCGGCTACAAGATAAGGAATAACGGCACGCCGCCCCTCTTCTTTCAAGTGCGCAAAGAGTGGACCGAGACGAGACATCAATTTGCTCCCAATTCGATACCGTCAATTTCTGCAACGGTGAGAATATCTTTATCACCTCGTCCCGACAGGTTAACGATGATGTGTTGATCAGGTGTCATGGTGGCCGCTAGCTTTTCTGCATAGGCAAGTGCGTGCGCAGTCTCGAGTGCCGGCATAATACCTTCCACACGCGTAACACGGTGGAATGCGGCAAGTGCTTCAGTGTCGGTAGCGTCAACGTAATTCACTCTGCCGATGTCTTTTAACCAGGCATGCTCCGGACCAACACCGGGATAATCGAGGCCAGCTGAGACAGAGTGGGTATGCATAATCTGACCGTTCTCATCCTGCATGAGATAGGTCCGATTGCCATGAAGCACCCCGGGAATACCTGCACTCAACGGCGCAGCATGCTCTCCCGTGCTTACGCCCTTACCACCTGCCTCAACGCCGTACATTGCAACATCATGGTCCGCCAAGAAGGGATGAAACAAGCCGATGGCATTTGAGCCGCCGCCCACACAGGCAACGAGCGCATCTGGCAGTTTTCCAGTCATTGCGAGCGATTGCGCGCGCGCCTCACGACCAATAACACTCTGGAAATCACGCACCAGCATGGGATAAGGGTGTGGGCCGGCAACTGTGCCGATGATGTAAAACGTGTCGTCGACATTCGTCACCCAATCTCGCAGAGCCTCGTTCATTGCATCTTTCAGCGTTTTGGAACCAGAGGTTACGGGAACGACAGTCGCACCCAACAGTTTCATTCTGTAAACGTTCAGAGCCTGTCTGCGTACGTCTTCCTCGCCCATGAAAACATGACACTCAAGACCTAGCCGTGCTGCGACAGTCGCACTGGCCACACCATGCTGACCTGCACCTGTTTCAGCAATAACGCGCTTCTTACCCATGTACTTTGCGAGCAGGGCCTGTCCGATTGTGTTGTTAACCTTGTGGGCTCCAGTGTGGTTCAAATCCTCTCGCTTCAAATAAATCCGACCGCCACCAATCATGTCAGACCATCGCGACGCTTCGTACAAAGGTGACGGACGTCCCACGTAGTGAGCCAGATCCATGTCAAATTCTTTCAGGAACGCGGGATCGTCTTTTAGCGAATCGTAGAGCGCCTCCAGCTCAGCCAAGGCTGACATCAAGGTCTCTGCAACAAATTTCCCACCGTAAACGCCGAACCGGCCATGCTCATCGGGAACCTGAGCGTAAAGTTCAGGATTGATGTCTATTGTCATTCGCTTACTACCCCATCGGCGCTTTTGGCCGCTGTTATGAATCGATACATTTTTTCGTGATCTTTGATGCCCGGTTTGATCTCGACGCCACTACTCACGTCCACCGCGTCCGGGCTGGCTATTGTAATGGCTTCCACAACGTTTTCCGCGTCCAATCCGCCCGCTAATACACGATGTCCAATATTTTTTTCAGGCACAAGTCGCCAATCGAATGATTTGCCTGTGCCACCATGCTCTCCGGGCACTTGGGTATCAAACAAGTACGCCCGAGCTCCTTCATGAGCATTGATAGCTGCCCGCATATTATCTGTATCCGAAACCGCAACACTCTTTACATACGGCCTACCAAAGGAGCTGCAGAAATCCGGCGACTCGTCACCGTGAAATTGTAATTGCGACAATGCACAGATGCTCAATACTTCCTCAACCTGAGCCCGCTTTGCATTGACGAACAATCCAACAACCGATGTATAAGGCGGCAGCCCCGAGATGATCTCACGAGCGGCTTCCGCTTGAATAAAACGTTTGCTTCCGGGGTAGAAAATTAGCCCAATCGCATCAGCACCAGCTGTCACGGCAGCTAGTGCATCTTCGCCCCGAGTGATTCCGCAAATCTTTACTTGCACGTTGCACAATCCCAAAAGGCGGCGAGTGTATCAAATACTGAGCGACATGAACGCCGGCGCATCGACTATCTGAGGAATATTGAACGCTTCAGGGTATTGGACCCCAACAAGATACAGTCCTGCGCTCGCCGCGGTATCACCTGCGAGGGTTCTATCTTTCTCCTTAAACACATCGGAGAACCAGGTACTGTCTCTAAGACTAGATCCAACCAACAACAAGCTGCCGACTATATTTCGTACCATATGATGCAGAAATGCATTCGCCTCTAAATCGATGCACACGAAATCACCCTTTCGATGAACCGATATAGCGATCATGTTGCGCCATGGTGTTGATGACTGACAGCTAGCAGCTCGAAATGCACTAAAGTCATTCTCCCCGAGCAGAATCTGAGCCGAATCGTGCATCGCTTCAACATCCAACGGACGCTTGAAGTGGGTCACTAGCCCATGGAGTTGAGCAGGCTTTGTAGCCGTGTTGCAGATGAGATAACGATAACGCCGTGATGTTGCACTGAAGCGCGCGTGAAAATCAGCGGCTACTTCGCCCGCCCAGTGAATGGATATCGCATTAGGTGTTTCGCTGTTGGTCCCAATAATCCAGGACTTCAAACTCCGGCCCACAGGATCATCAAAGTGCACAATTTGGCCGCAGGCATGGACACCTGTATCTGTTCTGCCAGCACAAAATGTTTTAACCGGTGCATTCGCTATTTTCGAGAGGCCCTTCTCGAGCGCTTCTTGTGCTGTGGGAACTTCCAGTTTGGTTTGTGCCTGCCAGCCATTGAAAGCACCACCATGGTATTCAACACGAAGTGCTACCCTTGTATTGGGAGCAAGGGGCTCATCGGAAAACCGCATTTGACTTACTCAATAGAAGAGAGCAGTTGCTTCGCAATCCCCACCTGCCCGTCATCCCCCATGGCTATGGCAGTCTGAAGCAACTCCTTTGCACCCGATTTATCGCCCATGTCGATGTAAGCCCGAGCCAGATCCAGTGCTGTCTCTGCGGGGTCCTCCTCGGTATCGAGCATTCCAGATGCATCACCCTCTTCAGGTGCAGTGGTTGTCGAGTTTTCAGCCTCCTGAAACTCAAGATCAAGAGAAATATCCAGTTCTTGGGGAGTGTCCAGCTCCAGGGTGTTGGCTTGTGCAGCGAGGTTCTTGGCGGCGGCATCTCCATCAAGCACATCATTGATCTGCAATAGCTTGGACGCTGCAGATGAAACCGCCTCCTGATCGCCTGACTTCTCAATCGACGCCATCAATGCTTGCGCTTCCTCAATTCGATCAAGACCGATGTAAATATCCAACATTTTCAGAAGACCCGACGCATTGCTGGGCTCTGCAGCCGAGGCGGCCTCGAGCGTGTCTAAGGCATGTTGATGGCGCCCATAAGCAACGTAGATGTCTGCCTCGGCAATTGCATCTGCCAGGGATTGATCGGCAGCATAGCCCGTGAGTAATGATTCGCCATAACCTTTTGACGCCTCAGCTTCGCTGACACTATTGGCGGGCGCGCTCTCCGCAGGCACGGGCAGCAAGTCACCCATGGAATCATCAAACGCATCTGGCTGCTCGGCACCAAAGGGTCCCAGGTCACTTCCTGCATCGCCTTTTAATCTGCGATAAATAAAGTAAGCAACAGCGAGCAGCGCTAGGACAAGTGCCGCCCACAAGCCACCAAAGCCTCCTCTCTCGCTTGCCGGAGCAGAAGTGGAGTCTTCAACGGTTGGCTGTGCTACGGATTCAGGTTTGACTGGATTGGCAACCGGTCGAATAGCTAACTCGGCCTTCAACGCCGCAATCTCTTGATCCTTTGATGCAACGACTTCCTGAATCGCTGTCAGTTGCTCACTCAGTGTCGCAAGGCGAGATTCAATCACCGCTAGATCGCTATTCACTGATGCGTTCGCCTCGTCTGCAGCGTCGAGACGAGCAGCATCCGCATCCTCGCCATCGTCGATAAGCGCACCCGATGGCTCGCTAGCCACCGCCTGTAGGTCCTCAACGGCGGCAACCTCTATGGTGCTGTCTTCAAACAACTCAAGTTCGTTGTCGGCAACAATTCGTAGGCCGCTTGCAGCTTGCGGTTGCTTCCACGCAGCCCACTCATCTACAACCCGCGCAGCCGCCTCTCTGGACGACAAGGTTGTATCAACCGTTGACGGAATATTCAGGAGCGCGCCCGCACGGATACCGTTTATGTTGTCACGCAGGAACTTGCCCGGATTGGCATCTTTGATCGCTAACATCATCTGATCAATCGAAACACCGTCGACTAGAAACCTGGATGCAATTCCGCCCAAAGTATCGTTGGGGGCAACCCGGTATTCTCCCGACGCCACACCTTCATCTGAGCCTGTCGCGAAAGCCGACGCAGTGCGCCGGTCCGACGACTGCCTTACCTGTCGGGGCCGTAGATCGAGGAACACAGTGTACTCGCGAAGTACTCGGCCCTCAGGCCACCTCAGTTCAACGAGGAAATTCAAATAGGGCTCACGAACGGGATCTTCCGTGCTGACAACGATCGCTGCAGACTCAGGACTGGAAACACGAGTTTCGAACACAAGAGCCCCCAGAGAGTAATGGCGCTCTATTCCGAGCCGATCAAAGTCCGACAGTGTGGCTAACGATGCAATGATTTCGGATTCGCTCAAGGTCTCTGGATCGAGCACCTCAATCTGAGCTCGAAAAGGCTCGTTCACATACGAGTTAACAGATATCTCTCCGATACCAATCGAGAATGCGCTGTGCGAAACAACCAGACCAAGGCCGGTCATTAACAGTCTGTAAATTCGTCTACTCGCCATCGGACTACAAACTCCCCCTGGCTTTTGATGTTAACTCGGAGTTAACGCTTTGTCAGAGGTATTTTTCGATCAATACCTCGGCAATTTGAATCGAATTCAGCGCCGCGCCCTTGCGCAGATTATCCGATACCACCCACAAGTTAAGTCCTGATGGGTGGCTGATGTCCTCGCGAATACGCCCCACGTAGACCGGATCAGACCCTGCGGCCTCGGAAACGGGCGTCGGATAGCCACCGTCTGAACGCGTGTCTAGCACCTCAACACCTGGTGCATTCTCCAATAACGCCTGTGCTTCTGCTGCCGTTATTGGGGTTTTGGTCTCGATATGAACAGCCTCTGAGTGGCCATGAAAAACAGGAATTCGAACACAGGTAGGATTCACCGAAATTGTGTCGTCTTCGAAGATTTTCTGGGTTTCCCAAACCATTTTCATTTCTTCACGCGTGTAACCATTATCCTGGAAAGAATCAATGTGCGGCAGAGCATTAAAAGCGATCTGCTTTGGATAGACCTTTGACTCTGCAGGTTGTCCGTTCAACAAGCGCGCTGTCTGAGCTGCTAATTCTTCGATGGCCGACTTACCCGTGCCGCTAACCGCTTGATAGGTGGCGACGTTTATGCGCGAAATGCCAACAGAATCGTAAATAGGTTTCAACGCAACCAGCATTTGGATAGTCGAGCAATTTGGATTTGCGATGATGTTTCTATCGGCAAATCGCTCCAGTGCGTGGCTGTTAACCTCGGGTACCACCAGCGGAATATCCTCATCCCGCCGAAAATGGGAGGTGTTATCAATGACGACACAGCCCGCAGCCGCAGCCTTGGGCGCGAACTCTGCACTGATTGAGCCGCCTGCTGAGAAAAGCCCTAACTCAGCTTGTGAAAAATCAAATTCCGCCAAGTTTTGAACTGTTATGCGCTTGCCCTTAAAGCTCCGTGTCGTGCCGGCCGAACGCTCAGACGCCAACAAATACAGATTGTTGACGGGGAAATTCCGTGACTCGAGAAGCTCTAGGAGCACCTCACCTACCGCACCAGTGGCGCCGACGATAGCTACGTTATATGTCTTCATGATCTTTCCAATTTCTTACGATGCGCTGAGGGCTGCAACAACAGCGTCTCCCATCTCTTTCGTTGAGCAGGCTGGCTCTCCGGGCGCTGCGATATCACCCGTGCGCAATCCAGTATCGAGCACGCGCTCAACCGCAGCCTCGATGGCATTAGCAGCGACATCCTCGTTTAGCGAGTAGCGCAATAACATCGCGGCGGACAGGATGGTTGCTAGCGGATTCGCTTTGCCCTGCCCTGCTATATCAGGTGCTGAGCCGTGCACCGGCTCATAGAGCCCGCGAGACTGTGCATTGAGTGAGGCCGATGGCAACATGCCAATTGAACCTGTCAGCATGGCCGCCGTATCCGAGAGAATATCGCCAAATAAGTTACCCGTTAGCACAACATCAAACTGCTTGGGCTCACGGACCAGCTGCATGGCCGCGTTATCAACATACATATGGCTAAGTTCAACATCCGGATACTCGCCTGCGACGCCGGAGACAATCTCGCGCCAAAGCATCGTTACTTCCAAAACATTTGCCTTATCGACCGAACACAAGCGACCACCTCGCTTTCGAGCGAACTGGAAGGCCAGATGCGCAATGCGCCTGATCTCGCTCTCGTCGTAAACATCGGTGTTGAAGCCCCGACGTAAACCCGAATCATCAGTCTCAATACCCCGAGGCTCACCGAAATAGATGCCGCCTGTGAGTTCTCTGACAATCAGCAAGTCAAGCCCCGCCACAAGATCTGGCTTAAGGCTAGAGGCATCCGCCAGTTGTGGATACAAGAGCGCTGGACGCAAGTTGCAGAAGAGGTCCAGGTCCGCACGAATCGCCAATAACCCCCTTTCGGGACGGTCAGCCGGGGGCAAACTATCCCACGCAGGACCGCCTACCGCGCCAAGTAAAATAGCGTCAGCTGTTTTGGCCAGTTCTCTGGTAGCTTCGGGATAAGACGCACCGCTATTATCAATCGCAACACCACCGAGATCGGCAACAGAGAAGTCGATACTGAAATCGTGCAGAGCGGCCACGGCCTCGATCACTCGCCTAGCCTCGTCAACGACCTCCGGACCAATGCCATCGCCCGGTAGAAGTAGTACCCGGTGGTGATTCACAAAGTCACCTCATTAAACAGCCAGGGTTGCGTCTCTCTATGCTTAGACTCGAAGCGTGCGATGGCATCCTCTCGTTGGAGCGTAATCCCGATATCGTCCAAGCCCTGCAGTAAGCAGTTTCGACGGAAGGGATCGACCGTGAAACTCACGCTGCGGTTTCCATCCACCCAAACTTTCTCTTCCTGTAGATCGATCTTGAGTTGCAGTGACTCACCCGCTGCAATCCGATTGAATAATGCGTCAATCTCGCTCTCGGGGAGCTCCACAGGCAACAGGCCACTTTTAAAAGAATTGTTTTTGAATATGTCTGCAAAGCTTGGAGCAATGACACACCTAATTCCAAACTGATCAAGTGCCCACACCGCGTGTTCACGACTCGACCCACAGCCAAAGTTTTCGCGCCCAAGTAAAATTGAAGCGCCTGAGTACCGGGACTGATTCAACGTGAAATCAGGGTTTTCGCGTCGTTCAGCTGTTGGATTAGACTCGTCATGAGGGTCGAGGTAACGCAACTCATCAAATAAATTAGGACCAAAGCCAGTGCGCTTGATCGACTTCAAAAACTGCTTGGGAATGATGAGGTCAGTATCTACGTTCGCTCGATCGAGCGGAACAACAAGGCCCTCTAATACAGTAAACGCTCTCAAGATCTAGCCCTCCAGATCCGCAGGATGGGTAAAGGTTCCTGACACGGCGGCGGCGGCAGCCATAGCAGGACTAACAAGATGCGTGCGGCCACCAAAGCCCTGCCTTCCTTCGAAATTGCGATTCGAAGTGGATGCACAACGCTTGCCAGGCTCGACTTTATCCGCGTTCATCGCAAGGCACATGGAACAACCAGGTGCTCGCCATTCCATGCCAGCCTCAGTGAAGATCTGGTCTAGCCCCTCTGCTTCAGCCTGCGCTTTAACTAGGCCCGAACCGGGCACGACCAATACGCGCTCGACATTACTTGCTTTCTGACGTCCTTTAACTATCTGAGCGGCAGCGCGCATATCCTCTATCCGCGCATTGGTGCAGGAACCGATAAAAACCATATCTACCGGCACGTTAGAGAGCGCCATTCCCTCTTCGAGCCCCATGTATTCCAGCGCTCTTGCCAGCGATTTCTTAGCTGTTTCATCATCTAGATCAGTGGCGCGAGGTACGCGCCCTTCGATAGAGGTCACCATTTCTGGGGATGTTCCCCAGGTTACCTGCGGAGCGATCTCCGAAGCATCCATTATCACTTCGTGATCAAACACTGCATCGTCGTCGGTATGGAGCGTCAGCCAATAGGCGCGTGCCTGCTCCCATTGAGCCCCCTTCGGCGCCATAGGTCTACCTTCTACATACTCAAGTGTTGTGGCATCCACACCTATCATGCCCGCGCGAGCACCGGCCTCAATTGCCATATTGCAGAGCGTCATCCGTCCTTCCATGGACAGTGAAGTAACGGCGGAGCCTGCGAATTCAAGGGCACAGCCTGTCGCACCGGCGGTACCAATGCGACCAATCACAGCGAGCGCCAGGTCTTTTGCCGAAACTCCGGCTTGAAGGTCACCATTAATAGTGACCCGAAAATTCTTCATTTTCTTAGTCAAAAGGCATTGAGTCGCAAGAACATGCTCAACTTCTGACGTTCCAATACCGTGAGCCAGTGAACCGAACGCCCCGTGAGTAGAGGTATGCGAATCGCCACAGACAATGGTCATACCCGGTAAAGTGGCACCCTGTTCAGGCCCCATAACATGAACAATCCCCTGGCGTTGATCAGCAAGATCGATCAACGGGATTTTAAAGTCATCACAGTTCTCGTTCAGTGTCTCAAGCTGCAGTCGGCTTGTTGTATCTGCAACGCCCGAGTAACCGGCTAATGAGCGTTCATGTGGATCGGTGGACACATTGTGATCAGGTACGGCTACGTTCGCATTAAGGCGACGCGGCAGACGATTTTGTAACCGAAGCCCCTCAAACGCCTGAGGTGAGGTTACCTCATGAATCAGGTGACGATCGATGTATATGAGGGCAGAGCCATCATCGCGTTCGTCAACAAGGTGTGCATCCCACAGCTTATCGTAAAGCGTGCGTCCCATATGAAGATCCTTTGTAAACGTGAGGAGCAGCATTGCTGCTCAGCTGTTTTCTAAATTCGCGCTGGAGGCATAAACGGCGCGGAGTCTACCATAAAGGTCGTAGCTCTGCTGATGCCTGATCAAAAGCAAATCAGGAATTTAGGGGGTAGCAGGCCTGTCGCTGCTGATTCAGCATTTTCAGTGCGTAATACGCGCCAAGTCACCTCGTTAATCGCGCAAAGTCCACGACTTTTACCTGAATAGACTCAGATACCTAAGGCCAGAAAGAGCGCAACCTCTGGTAGTCATCTGATGGGTTTGTCAGCGCTGCCTCTTAGCCTTTGATACATCCTATTTCAGAGCGATCTAAGCATCATGTTTGATGGTCCAACATCGGTGTATACCCTGCGATCGCTCGAAGTCCGGATCTATGGTGGACGGCGTAATTTCCTCCACAACAAAGCGTGCCGCCACCTCTGGATCCAACTCGAACTTGCGGTGGTTGTTTGAAAAATAGAGGATGCCACCCTGCTCTAACCGCTCCATGGCGCCAGATATCAGGTCCAGATGATCTCGCTGAACGTCAAAATGCGTTTCAGTGGACTTTGAGTTAGAAAACGTAGGTGGGTCTAACAAAATGATGTCGTAAAGCGACTTTTCACTCCCCAACCATTTCATGACATCCGATTTGATCGCGCGATTTTGAGCCTCAGCCAAACCATTACTCGCTAAGTTCTCTTTGTACCAGTCCAGATAGGTATTGCTGAGATCAACACTGGTTGTGAATCTGGCTCCGCCTAAGGCGGCCTGAACACTCGCCACCCCCGTGTACGAAAAGAGATTGAGAAAACGTTTACCACGAACCTCGCTCTGAATTTTCCGTCTAAGGGGTCGGTGGTCAAGAAACACGCCTGTATCGAGATAATCGTGCAGATTTACCCACAGCCGGGCTCCCAGCTCGTTAACTTCACGCCGTTCACCGCGCTGCGAGACTCGCTCATACTGACGAGTCCCACGCTGTCGCTCACGACGTTTTAACCCCATCGCGCCGGGATCCATAATAGCGAAGACTACTTGGCAAGCCGCCACAACCTCGTTGAACCGACGCGTTGCGTCCGCCTCGCTCACCGACTTTGGTGCCACGTATTCTGCGATGTGCAAGTGATCCCCATAAACATCGATGGCAACCGCGTATTCCGGCATGTCAGCATCGTAAAGGCGAAAACATTCAACCTCATTCTGCTGGCGCCACTTTTGAAGTCGCTTCAAATTCTTCCGCAAGCGGTTTGCAAACATCTGCGCACCTTCGGAGAGATCTGGTAAAGCCGCTTTGTCAGGTGTTTTCCTAGCCGCACTGTCCGCGCCATGGCGAAGCTCGTTATCAGGAGCCAAATCAAATAAATACAACCCAATATCCAAGGGACCACTCTTAAACTTATAGTTTTTGTGGCTTCTGAGGCCTGTGGAGCGAGCGTGTTGCGTATCGGCCGCAAGCACCGCAGCCTGCCAACCCGAAAACTCCGCGTGCAAGACACGACCGAGGGTCGCATACAGCTTCTGGACCGCCTCATCATGGCTTAAGCGCTCACCCCACGGCGGGTTAACCACGACGAGTCCTTCAGCCATGTCTCTGTGGGTTGGCTTTGCCACGTCGGACAACTGCCGAGCTTTGACCCTCACCTCGGACGCCAGCCCCATGCGCTTGATATTTTCCTCAGCCCGTCTTATCGCGCCAACATCACCGTCGTATCCGCGTATTTCGACGTTTTCGGGGAGCACCACTCGCCGTTTGGACTGCGCGTCTGCGCGAATAGCTAACCATTGCTCCTCTCTATGACCAAGCCAGCCGTGAAAGCCAAACCGGTCGCGCGCAAGCCCTGGTGCAATTGACATCGCCATTTGGGCGGCCTCGATAAGTAAAGTCCCAGACCCGCACATAGGATCGATTAGCGAACCACCCCGCTCAGCCACCTTTGGCCAACCCGCGCGCATCAGGACAGCCGCAGCAACGTTCTCCTTGAGTGGCGCCTTACCTCCCTCGAGTCGGTAGCCACGCCGATGCAAACTTTCACCCGACAGATCTAGGCTTAACGTCAACCGCCCTTTTGAAAGCTGTGCCACGATTCTGAGGTCAGGTCGCTTTGGGTCAACAGACGGACGAGTGCCGTCTCGGTCGCGAAAGAAATCAACCAGACCATCCTTTACCTTCAGAGCACCAAAATGCGTGTTCTTGATATAATTCGTCTGCCCTCGAAACTCGATGGAAAAACGCGTCTTTACAGACAGATGCTCCGACCAGCGAACCGAGCGCGCACTGTTGTAGACATCCTCAGCACTCCCCACAACCGTTTCACTGATGCGCAACAGAATACGGTTGGCCAACCGACTCCAGAGGCAGGCGCGGTAAGCGACAGCGAGTGATGCCGTGAAGTGCACACCTGAGGGAGTCTCTCTTACATCGGTGGCACCCAGATCGCTCAGTTCTGTCACCAGCACCGAACCGAGGCCAATTGGGCAGGTCGCTAGGAATGACAGGCTGGCGTTCAAAATGCACTCTCCAATTGGATAATTTTCAAGAGCGTCCCCCTCCATTCCCGGTACTGTTGTTCCAAAGTACCCTCTAGCTTCACCACGTTATCCTCAATTTCTAGCGCGGTAGCGCGTGATTCGCTCTCAAGATCTAGCACCAGCTCAAAGAGCTCTTGCTCATGAATCTTCAGCGAGCGATACGCAGCGTATACGGCCTGGTGGCGTGCAAAACTCGAGTCATCCGCAAAACTATTGACGTTGAGACCTCGCGCCCGACGTCGCTCGAGCCATTCGAGTTGCTCTTTGTTGGCATCAAGCCAAAGTCTGTAAGCAACATCAATTTCGCGAAGGCCTCCGCTCAACTGCTCATCAATTGTATCGACAAATAGCAACTCGTAATCTCTAAGCCTTTCTATACGCGCGTACATTGGATCTTGTTTAGACGGCTCGCGCAAAAGCTGCCATATGCCCTCCCTCGAGGACAGATAGCCCGGAAAAGCGGTAGGTACTAACTGCTGGGCATACCGAAGAAACGATAGCGTATCGAGATAAACTGCAGATCGAGCGCACTCAGTCACGGCTTTCGCCACATCGCTGTGGATGCGATGAAACAAATCGGCAAAGGGGTCATCTATGAGAGACTTTGGTTCGTCGCTGTCTGAGCGATCCAAACGAGAGCGGTCCAAATACGTCTCGCTCAAAAGCACTTCACCACTAACGGCGGTTAAGCTGGCTTTGACCAAGAGCTCCCTTCCGTCAGACTGGAGCACAATCAACTCCAGCATGAGTTCCGGAATGACTGAAGGCTCGGGATATAACCTGACGACGCCCCACTGAGCTGATTCCTCGAATACAGCTCGTTGCTTCGCCGCCAAAAGTTGACCCTCGGTCTTGCGAAAGGATGTCTCGGCTTTTGTACCACTCTGAACCGGCACGTCGTTACGGATACTGATGCCAAGATCTAAATCAGATCTCAAATTAACCACTCGTGGCTCAGGGTTTGCAACCACAATCACAGCCTCGGGTATGATAGTGACAGAGACGCTCGGATCTCCCGCTTCGACAGCGTCAGCGCTAAAGAAGATCGCCAAAAGCACTACATATGACGTTGGGAAGCGAGGGCCGCGGTTGCGACGAGCTGACTCGCTTGTCATCGGGTGGTACATATCTTGCCTTTTGTTAAGCTCCGCTCACATGTGAATCCCAGACTTTCGGGATCGTAGCGTTTGAAGTACTGACTGACGACCAGCGGAAATTTAGTGTCGGGGGTCTCAACAGACGTTACGAGAAGAAGTGCATCTCCCTCGCTGGAGCGTGACAAACGGTGCGTAACGTCCAAGCCCTCTTGCAGCGAAAGCATAAAGAATAGCTGAGAGCTGTCCCAGCCGCAGCGCTGCTCACCCAATAAATCGTTAGTTATCGAAATCGCTGAACCGTCGGTTTCACAGACAAGTGCAAAGCTGTTTTCTCGTTTAACGCGCGTCCGGCCAGCCGCCTGTATGATCTCGAGTAGGGTCGGCTCGGTGATAATTTCGGCAAGGCGCGCGAGCGTAATAAGGTCTCGTCGCCCGGGCAATGGACCGCCCGCAAACCCTCTTCCCTCTTTTGCTAGCTGCTCCCGCCGAGCGGCTTCTCGCCGAATCTGCCGTGCAACCGCATTGAGCTGATCTTGTAGGTTATCGCTCTTAGCGTAATCCATCTCCCAATGACCGCTCATATCAACTGGAGAGGCCACACGAGTAATTTCCTGCTTGACAGGGTCGCTACTGCATCCAAGGGAGAGCGCTATAAACCAAGAAAAACCAATACGACAGCGAAACCACCACCGCGCAGAGCGCCATTTCGTCTCAGATGGCGAGGCGAAGGGCACCTGTGCGAGTGACACCTGTTTTGGAAACACCCGACCAATAAACCTAGTTTAGTTGCTCACGGAGCTGAAACTTAAGCACTTTACCCGCTGGGTTCCGGGGCAGTTCCGGCACTAAATGCAGCCTCAGTGGAAGCTTGTAACGAGCCAGCTTGGGCTCAGCAAAGGCACGCAGCTCGTCCAGCGTCAGGGTTTGATCCGCGGCCAGCGCAGCGACGGCGGTCACTGCCTCTCCCCACTTTTCATCGGGAAGTCCGATAACAGCGACTTCAGCAATGGAGGGGTGCTCAAACAAGACACTTTCGACTTCCGCAGGATAAACGTTCTCCCCGCCAGAGATGACCATATCTTTTAAACGATCGCAGATGTAGAGGTATCCTTCGTCGTCGAGATAACCTACATCTCCGGAATGGAACCATCCCTCAGCATCAATCGCCTTGGCGGTAGCCTCGGGACGATTCCAATAGCCTTTCATGATATTTGGGCCTTTAACGCATATCTCCCCACGCTCATTTGCCGCAACAGCAATATTGTTGGCATCGACAATGCGTAATTCGGTCAGCACGGGTGATAATCCCGCTGACCCCAATTTCTCAAGACAGCGTTCGGGTCCGAGGAAGGAGGCAAATGGACTGGTCTCGGTCAGACCGTAGCCCTGACAGAAGCTGATTCCCCGGTCACCATAAAGCGATATCAGAGATTCCGGACACGGTGCGGCTCCCACAATTAACATGTCAATCGAGGAAAGATCCGTGGCCTCAAATTCTGGGTGTTGAGCCATAAACAAAAACATCGCTGGCGCACCAAACATATGCGTCACTTTGTATGACTGAATCGCTGACAGCACCACGCCCGGATCGAAGTGTCTCAGCAGGACCAACGGGCTTCCCACTTGAAGTGCGGAAATGGTCATTACATTAAGGCCGCCGATATGAAACAGCGGTGCAGCCGTCAGCAGAACATCTGTGCTTTTGTTCCCGAAGGCCAAGCTGGCATTTACGTTGTTCCAAACGATGTTCCCGTGAGTCAGCATGGCGCCTTTGGGTAGGCCCGTTGTGCCCGAGGTATACATAATGAGAAGCGTGTCATGCGCTGCTAGCTCCACGACATCCTTTAGCGCAGACGCTGACGCCATGGCAGATTCGAGGGGCATGAAGCCGTCGACGTCGCCACCTACCGAAAAGTAGTGGTGGCATGGGAGACGCTCTTTAACACTCTGGATAACCGGCGCTAATTCCGAATCAACCACCAAGGAATGCACGCCTGCGTCACCGATGATGAAGGTAAGCTCCTCACCGGTGAGTCTGAAGTTCAATGGAACGAAGATGGCACCTAGAGAAATGGTAGCGAACAGCGTCTCGATGAAACTGGGTTGGTTAAAACCTAAAAAGCCAACGCGGTCACCGATACAGACACCCGAGTCTTTCAGCAATCCTGCCTGTCTTCGTACTCGACCAGCAAATTCGCCATAACTTGTCTCGGCGCCCTCGAAGATGATGGCTGTGCTGTCGGGACGCTGCTCCGCTTGCTTGAGCACTTGCGCCGCAAGATTGAAATTCGGTTCAGGTCGGTGCATGGATTCTACCCTTGTTACTCATTATCGATTATTGATCAAAAAGCCGTCTCGCCGCGGGCATTCTGTGCTTTCGAGTGAGCACACTTTCAGCGCGCGATGGTTGCCTCACCCCAGGTATTGAACCCCGCAATCGTTGGTGTGCCGGGCAGGTACATCTGCTCGACAGCGTCAATACCAAAGCCTGCGTCAGTGAGTAACGCCTTCGTATCACGAGTGATGTGACAGCCGCCAAATAAACGCTTCCAGACGGGGTTTACTCGTCGCTGCCACTTAGCAACCTTTTCGTCGGGGGCAATCCCGTGCTCACAGAAGAAAAGCTTACCGTCTGGCTTTAGGGTTCTGCGCGCTTCAGCAAGTGCGGCCTCTGGATTGGGGACAGTGCAAAGCGTGAAGGTAATCAATATCGAATCCACCGACGCATCATCGAGCGGAATGGATTCGGCTGACCCTTGAATAAAGTCAATGTCGACCCTTGCCTCTCGCGCCCGCTCAGCTGCCAACTCCCAAGACTTAGTGCATGGATCCACACCAATCACCTTATCGACCTGGTCGGCTGTGTAATGAGGCAAATTCTGACCCGCGCCGATACCGAACTCTAGAACCGTGCCATAGGCCTTAGGAACAACTTTCTGTCTTTGTCGGAGCACAGGTTTGGTGCCACATGCGCAAGTAACTAACCGAGGCACGATGTGATCGTTATAAATTCCCATGGTTTCACCTTCTTTATATCAGTTATATTTTTCTACATACCGAACAGCGTTTATCTCTGCACAAGAAGCTGACGTTCGATATTGGCAACCCTTACTTTTGTCCTTACTCGCCGCTAATTAGCTGCTTCGTCACGCGGCGCTCGAGACCCCTTGATCATAGGCGTCGGGGTCGATGACGCGCATTTCATCTTCAATCCATTTCTCCACCCGACTCATCAAGGAGATCGCATCCTCACCCTCTTCCGGCACTATCGCAGGCCCAATGGAGAAATCTGCTCGACCAGGAATGAACGTCCAGGACTTCGCCGGCCAGCAACGACCAGTGGCTGCAGCAATCGGTACGATAACGGCACTGGTCTCGAGCGCCAGTCGTGCAGCGCCCGACTTATAAAGTTTTTGCTCACCCCGTTTCGACCGCGTGGCCTCTGGAAACATAACGATCCACTTCCCCTGGTCCATTAGACGGGCGCCTATCGTTGCAACGCGCTGCCAAGCGTCACCCTTGGCGCTGCGATCGATCGGCACCATATGAAGACGGCCAATGGCCCATCCGAAAAATGGAACTAACTTGAGCTCTTTTTTGTAGACATAGGCGACCGGGTGGCTCATGACGCTCGGAAAGAAAAACGTCTCCATCGTTGACTGGTGTTTGCTACAGATTATGACGCGATGCCCAGCATCTGCGGCGTTGAGGAGGTTTTCATATCCTGTGATTTGGGTGTCGACTCCACCGACCCATCTGACGGTGGCAATGGCAAGCTGGAGCCAAGGCCGACCAATCCAGAAGTAGGTCACCCGGTAAGGCATTACAAAAGAGGAGATTACGAGGACTGAAGCGAGCGGAATGACGGTTATCGCCATGATCAAAAACACCAAGACCGACCTAATTGCTCGCATAACTCCCCCAGACCCGCTAACCATCGCCCGTAAACAACAAACGACGGCGATCGATACTAACAAGTATCGTCGTCAGCACAAGCCAGCCCCAGTTTTTAACACCTTCATCAGAGTCTATAATGACCCTGAGGGCCACAAATTGAAAAAACCACCATCAAAGCAAGAAATTCGCCGACGTCTAGAACGTCAAACTCGGTCGTTCTTGAACGGTGGGGGTGAAATCGAATCGGTACCACTCGGCGTCAGTGCCGTTGACGAGGCTATCTCACCGATCAAAACACCCATATTTTCAGGTAAACCACAGACACGCACGCCGGTCACTGACGTCATCGAGACCCTCAGACGTCGGCGAGAAGCCCAGTTACGCAGGAAACCCCAGCCAGTGCGAAAGCGAAAGTCTACACGTCGTAAGCAGGTTATGTACGACGACTTTGGCGAGCCGCTCAGAGTGATTTACCACGACGAGTAAGTGATAGTGAGCTTTAACCCCCTCGGTTCAGCGCGCGCTGAAGGTTTCGCTACAAGTCTCCCAAACGTAACGCTATGCGGGCAAAACGGTAATTCGAGACACTGCGGGCTCTATCGCAGCGCTCACGGGCATACGATCATTCGCCCAGTGTCCAATAACTAAAATCCGTGCGACCTTAATCGGTTTCGCTACAACACTTCACTAAACTGCACCCGCTTCTGAAACGTAAAGAATTTAGCCGTTTTTCAGACCTTACTCAGCACTCACCTCACCACTTAACCTACTTTGTAATTCGCACATATGATTAGTATTTCGAGATCCATCAATGTAAGCCGCTCCGCCCACGACTGCTTCCACTATGTAAGTGATCTCAGGAAATTGATTGAGTGGGATAGGCAAGTAAAGGCATCTCACAAGGTCGGTGGTGGACCTGTGGGACGAGGCAGTACATTTAAAGTGAAGCTGGGTGCTGGTTGGTTCTCTTACCCGATGAGCTATGTCATCACTCACTTCACTCCCTCACAGAAAATCGTTCTGGAGGGACGAAGTCCATTCTTCACCGTTAAAGACACGATCAAGTTCACGGAAAGTGTCGACGGCACCAACATCAGTTATCTCATGAGTGTCTATCCAAAATTTGGGTTCGGGGCCTTATTGAATCGCTCAGAGTACAGTCTCAACCACCACGCAGACGAACTGATGCAATCCTTATCTAGCTCATTTCAAACCGCAGCACCGGAGGCGAAATTGAGCTCGCGCAACACTAAGGCGGATAAAATTACCTGGCGTGCTCTGCGATGCTTCACTCGCCACGGTTATATTACCGGCCAGCGTGAATGGCTACCAATGTCGGAGCGTCTCGAAGGAAGACATATTTTACTAACCGGGGCGAACTCGGGTATTGGCTTGGCTGCGGCTATTGACCTCGCCGCAGCCGGGGCTGAGCTCACACTGGTCGTTCGAAGCCAAAAGAAAGCAGATGAAACCGCCGCAATCATCTTGGCTGAAACAGGCCGATCGGATATTAGCTTTGAACTGGCTGATTTGAGTTTGATGTCGGATACCGAGGCCCTTATCACTCGTCTCATTACCTCTGATCGCAGAATAGATGTGCTGATCAACAACGCGGGCGCACTCTTCAACGAGCACAGCTATACCAGCGAAGGATTGGAGCAGAGCTATGCATTGTTGCTTCTCTCTCCATGGCGGCTTACCGAGGGGTTAAAACCCTTGCTGGTAGCATCGCAAAGTTCTTCAGAAGAATTAACTGAGGGGCGTGAGCGTAAAAAGGCAAGAGTGATCAATGTTGTGTCTGGGGGTATGTATGCAGAGCGTCTTAACCTCAAGCGACTCAATATGCCTGCGGATGGATACCGCGGCGCGCGTGCCTACGCACAATGCAAACGCGCGCTGAGTGTAATGACAGAAATTTGGGCAAATCGCTGGGAAGACGACAACATTGTGGTGAATGCAATGCATCCAGGCTGGTCCGATACCCCGGGCGTCCAGAAGTCGCTGCCCCTGTTTCGCAAGATCACACGACTGGTGCTGAGATCGCATAAAGAAGGGGCAGACACTATTGTCTGGATGGCACAATCCAAACAAGCCTCCTTGTCTTCAGGAAAACTATTTTTGGATCGCGAACCGCGCTCTCCCTATTTGCTAGGTAACAACGTCGAAAAAACTGAGGCACGCGAGGGACTCGAGGCGAAGATGGCAGCGGACTTTGCCTCTGCGCTGCAACGCTAGCTTTTTTGCTTCAGTCTCGTGCTGTCAGTGGTGCACAGATAACAAATAGCTCTCGTCGGAATTTCTCAGAGTTTGCTGGGAACCAAGCACATGCGAGGAAAAAGAGACTTGAGTGCGCGTCGTTCGTTGCTTAACGTAATGCTTTTATCGGCGAGCGCGATTCCATGTACTCTGAGACGATTCACCCGTTTTCTCCTAGTTTCGATGGTTCCGCCATTGACGACTTATTGAGCAGACTTCGACAAACACGGTATCCCAACGCGGAGACGGTAGAAGACTGGTCTCAGGGGGTGCCACTGTCCTACCAGCAGGAACTCGTCGATTACTGGATGACGGACTACGACCCATCTCGAGTGCCGACTCGACTCAACCACTATGACAACTTCAAAACCGAGATTAGCGGTTTAAACATTCATTTTATCCATCATCGCAGTCCACACACTGCGGCAACGCCATTATTGATCACGCACGGCTGGCCCGGGTCGGTTCTTGAATATCTCGACGTCATCGAGGCTCTAACGAATCCTACGAAACACGGTGGTTCAGTGGAGGATGCCTTTCATGTGGTATTGCCTGCATTACCTGGGTTTGGGTTCTCGGATAAACCTCGAGACATCGGCGTAGGCGTTCCTCAGATAGCTGAAATGTGGGAAGAGCTAATGTTGCGTCTGGGCTATCAGACCTACCACGCACACGGTGGTGATTGGGGGTCGATTGTGACGCAAGCCATTTTGATGCAGCAAACTACGCGGTGTGCTGCCGGTCATTGCACGCTGCCGCTGGTGCCGCCGGATATGTCAACAATGGACAAGCCGCTACCCGAGGAGGTCGACGCTGTTGAATCGTTTCAGTTCTACACTGATTGGGACTCGGGTTACTCAAAACAGCAGAGCACTCGACCTCAAACACTGGGCTACGGACTCGCTGACTCGCCCGCGGGGCAAATGGCATGGATCGTCGAGAAATTTGGTTATTGGATGGATTGCGAGCTCAATGGCATTCGTCATCCGGAGAATGTCTTAAGCAAAGATCTACTATTGGACGGCGTCATGATGTACTGGATGACCAACTCCGGCGCCTCGTCCGCTCGTCTGTATTGGGAGAGCTTTAACAGCACTACTATGGCTGCAATATCTCGGCCTATCGGTCTCAGCGTATTTCCCAAAGAAATCATGCGCACCTCAGAACGTTGGGCGCGCGGGAGATTTGAGCAGCTAACGCATTTCAATAATAGGTTTGAGCGAGGTGGTCACTTTGCCGCACTGGAAGTGCCAGACACGCTAGTCAACGAATTACGTACCTGGCGATCCACCACTCGAGATCTAAGCTAGCGCTGGTAATGCGTTACGCCATCGATGATGGTCATATCAACCTTGAGCTCCCGCATGTCAGGGGCTGTCAAGGGGCTACCGGATAACACCACCAGATCTGCGATTTTGCCTGGCTCGATCGAGCCAATCTCGTCGTCCATGAAAACTTGCCAGGCCGCATCGATGGTTACCGCTCTCAGAGCGGACATGCGGTCGATACGTTGATCAGGACCCAATACGACACCCGTCTTTGTTCTACGCTCCACAGGGCTCCACACCGCTTGTAGAGGGCGCATGGGGGTCACCGGGGTATCCATGTGTGATGAGAAGCGAACACCTGCATCCTGGGCCCACTTAGCGGGGCTCATATTTGCCGCACGCTCAGGCCCCATGAAGATACCCGCATGCCGGTCGCCCCAGAAAAACGTGTGCGCTGCAAAAAAGCTTGGTGTGACACCCAGTTCAGCCATGCGGGCGATTTGATCTTTACGAGTCATTTGCGCATGGATAATGAGGGGCCTTGCCTCAGGCCATGGATACTTCTTACTCGCGGCTTCGATCGCATCGAGCGCGTCCTCAATAGAGGCATCCCCGTTTCCATGAATAGCGACTTGAACTCGTTGCTTGTAGAGTCCCTCCACTTGCTCGAACAGCGCATCCCGTAGGACAGCAGGGTAACCTCGGTATTCCTCATCCCCTTTGTAGGGTCTGTGGTAGGGCTGACTCAGATACCCTGTGAAGCCCTGAATACTGCCATCTGCAATGATTTTCACCCGAGGTACCACTACGCGACCGCCCTCAAACTGATCGAGGGTCACCTCACCGCTAATCAATTGCTCTCCCACCTCATTGAACCAAGGGAACAGCGCGACGCGCACCGGTATTTGGTTGTACTCGGACATCGGGCCTAACAAACTAGCCAACGCTTTGGGCATGCCGCCCGAGGACGCTGTCGTCACACCGTGCTCCAAGTATTCATACGACGCGAGCTTGGTCATCTCCCACACATCGCTCGCAGAGAGGTCGAGTGTTTTCTCTCTCGCGTGATGCGTCGCGGTTTCCTCTAATACGCCGTTTGGCCGACGCTTATCCGGTGAGTTCATATCGCGGACGATATGGCCCCCTTCCGGATCGGGAGTGGTTTCATCAATATGCATTTCCTCGAGCGCGGCCGAGTTAAGCACCATCAGGTGACCAGAAACGTGTACAACCGCAATCGGACGGGTTGCAGAGACCTTATCTAGATCGTCTCGAGTTGGATGCCGTTTTTCGGCGAGCAACGTGTCATCGTAGTTGCTCCCAATCAACCATCCATCGGTTTTATCTTCCCCAAACTGTCGGAGTTTTTCGAGTAATTCAGGAATCGACTCCGTATCGCCGATCGGCGGACTATTTAGGTCGACAGTAAACGCTGTCTGACCCGAGCCAGGGAAGTGTCCGTGTGCATCAACAAAACCAGGGATCAGCGTTCTGCCTGCCAGCTCGACAACCTCAGTGTGACTGTCTACCAGTGCAGCAATCTCTTCACTCGTGCCCACTGACTCAATGCGACCGTCGCGAACACTGACGGCCTCGGCAATGCTATTTGCGGGATCCATGGTCAGCACCTCACCGTTGAGGAAAACTTGATGGCGCGGAGGTTCGGGGTCGCTCACCAAATTTGAGAGGTAAATGCTAGCAACAACCAGAACCGTCACGATGGCGATAAGTGCACGTTTAAACATAGTTATTATCCGTTAATTTCTTGTTATCTAATCTTATTGCCGGCTCAATAGTGCGGCGGTGGCGGTTCGTCCTCTGCATCCCCGAGATTTTCAATGAGAGCCGCCTGCTCCTTTAATCTGTTGCGAAGTTCACTGACGATAACTTCGGTTCGCTCAAGCCGGTTATGCTGACTCAGCAAAGCCTGCTCAAGTTCGTCGTTAGCCACCTCTAAAAACGCGATCTTGGCCTCTAATTCGGCCATGTGGGCCTTGATATCGTTTTCATCCATGCGCGTATCCTACCCCGTGTTTTTTCTTATCAAAAGCGCAGACGAAGGATGGCAACTGATAGACTTTGCCAGCAGCAAATGGTTAAAGGGCAATCAACTTGAAGGCGAAAAAAGGTTCACGCGCTGTATACAGCACTGATCGTGGCAGATTATGCCCCCAGTGCTTGCGGGCTGTTAGCGACTGCGTGTGCGGTAAAGACCGACCTGCAACGGTTGGGGACGGCATGGCTCGCATCTCCCGCGAGACAAAAGGTCGAGGTGGGAAGGCGGTAACCGTGATAACAGGCCTCGCGGTATCACCTGATGAACTTAAAACGATTGCCAAAAAGCTCAAACAGCGTTGCGGCGTGGGTGGGGCCACAAAGGGCGACAATATCGAAATCCAGGGCGACCAGCGAGCAACCTGTAAGGCTGAGCTAGAGGCCCTGGGCTATACCTGCAAGCTTGCAGGTGGCTAGATTCGCATGCGCTTAGAAGGTAATCAATGCCTTCTGGCCTGTGCGACGAACGCCATACTTAGCACCCGCTGACGGCGTTACCGATTCAGCAAGGCTAATACGATCTGAATAACTACTTGCGAAGGTTGTCGTTAACTCAGCTACGACTCGGGCTTGCATGCGCTCCACAACCTCTCTGCCCGCTTTCATCATGAATGGCGTGAGCAACCAGCCACCAATGCCCCATGAAAATCCGTAGCCGCGATTGAGGGTTGTTGGTGCCAGATCCAAAGCGCCATAGATGTAGAGCTGCTTGTATTCGTTAGAACCGTAGCGTGACCATTCAGTCATGCGCTCTACCGCCGCAGCCTCCATAGCCATCAAAATAGCGTTACCAAGCTTTCCTCCGCCAATGGCGTCAAAAGCGAGCGTAGCGCCCGTCGCGTTGAGCGCCGTGCTGAGTTGCTGGTTAAAATCGTCTGCAGAGCTGTTCACAGCATGTTCTGCACCCTGACCTTTTAGCAACGCAACCTGCTCTTCACTTCTTACAACGTTGACCAGCGGTATCCCGTCGTTGAGGCAAATGCGATTCAACATCTGCCCCAAGTTCGATGCGGCAGCGGTGTGGACAATAGCTTTATGCCCTTCCATCTTCATGGTCTCCACGAAACCGAGGGCGGTCATGGGGTTCACAAAGCACGATGCACCCTCCTCTGGCGTCGTCGAATCCAAGAGCGGGATAACCTGAAAGATCGACACAGTGCGGAAATCTGAGTACATCTCCCCGCCAAAAAGTGCGACTCGCTTACCAAGCAATGCCTGCGCCTCTGGGCTTGCACCGGCTTCTACAACGGTTCCACAAGCCTCGTTGCCAACCGGCAGCCACTCACCAATACGTGTTGCCATAGCGCGCATCGCGGGGGCGGGAACATCCAGCACAATCGATGGATGACCATTGCGCTCTGAGGCCCTGATCGAGTCAACGTCAGCTGCACCAAACATTAGACCTAGATCTGAGGGGTTGATGGGTGACGCCTCGATTTTAACCATTACCTCGTTGTCACCTGGTGCCGGAATATCCACTTCAAACAACGCGCACTCAATCGTGCCCTCGCTGTGAACGCAGGATTGCATCTGAAGACTTTTCATCGTTATCACCCCTTATTTTGGTAATGGTTTTTAATAATTTGGCGCGAGCTCAGACTTGGATAGAAACTCAACCGTAGTGCCCGCTTTAAGACTGTATATCACGTTGTATGCCAGTACAGCACGAACATACTCTCTAGTTTCCTTGAATGGGATGGTGTCTACCCAGCGCGCAACACTTAACCCACCCTCACGCCAACGTCTGACCCTATTCGGTCCAGCGTTGTAAGCAGCCAAGGCCAAGACTCGGTTGCCCTCATAATTGTCGATTAAATCAGCGTAATAGAGACCGCCCACCGCTGTGTTATAGCCAGGGCGCATCAACCGTGAACGCGAGTACCGGTAGTTATGCTTTCTGGCAGTAAGCTGAGCCGTGCTGGGCATAAGTTGCATGAGACCCCGCGCACCCACCTCGGAGACTGCATCAGGTGATAAGGCACTCTCCCGCCGTGCAACCGCCAACAGAGCCTCTACAGGCAACCCCGACTCCTCGGAGGCATTTTTAAATTCGTCCTCATAAACAACGGGAAAACGTAAATCCACTCGCCCCCACGCGCCTGCCGCGGCTGCTGCCTCAATGGCCCAGGCGTGCCGTCCCTTTGACGCGGCCAATTCTGCCAACGAGAGCGCAATCTGCTGGTTGTCGAGCCCGGCACGAAATTCTGTTCGGGCATCCCAATCCATGTCCAAAGCGAGAAGCTCACTAACCCTCTCAACCACTGGGTGACTCGCCCGCATTGCGTCATCACCGCCCTCAAGTGCCACGCCCAAAGTGAGCGGTGTAGCCAAAGTCGTTGCTGCAAGATAGGCATGGAAGCCACGTCCTTTAGAGAGCTCCTCAAACGTCGCTTGTGCAAATTCGGCCTCCCCGGGTCCGGCTGCGATGGCCCGCCAATAACGCCATTCATCCGTTTTTTGTTTTTCCGCTGAGAGCCACGTATATGCCTCTCTTAAACCCGTCCAATCAGCCGTTTCTATCTTCGCACGCAAGTGGATTTCAGTGAGTTCATCGTCATCAAGTGCCATGAGCTGCTGAAGCACCCAGTGGGCTGGAGCTGCGCTCTTTGCGAACAGACTATGGCGAACAATAAGACTGTGCATTTCAACCAATTGACCCGCGTAAAAATCAAATCTTTGTGTCAGTTCCTGCATGGCCTTGTAGGCCTTGCCTGGATTTACTCGAGCAAGCCGTTTTACGCCGACATAGGCAATGTCGCGCTGATGATCCTCACGGCCACGCACTTTTTGGGTAACGCGATCAGGTCGGCGATAAATCTCGGCCAAGTCAGCCAGACTGCGCTTCAAGTCCTTCGAGGCAAACCGTTGCAAATACCTCAGCAGGTAACTGTTGCGCGCATCTGCCGCTTTCAGCGCACGCGCCCAAACAACGTCATCCGTGGGTCCCGAATGCTTAAACCACCTTTTGAAGGCAGGGTCACAGGCTTTAATCTGGGATTTTCCTACGGTCCATGCATTGTTAAGGAGGGGTATGGCGTCGCTAGCACGCCGCTTATTAAGTAGGGCGTGCGCTCTGTGGCAGCTCAGCTCAGTACTAAGTTCGGATCGCTCGGTGACTTCAATAACAGTGCTCCAGCGACGATCTTCGACTTTATGGCGCACAAAACTTCGTAACGTGCGCATCGCAAGCGGCGAGTCGCCAGCCGACACCATGAATGTCTTCATCTCGTCTGCGGTCGCGTAATGCAAGTTACCCTCGATAACGAGTGCATCTAGATACATTGCTAGCGGATACTCAGCGAGTTCTTGTCGCAGTGACTGGTAGCGTGGCCCCGCGCCCGATCTAAGTTCCTTTACGGCGAGCCGGAATGTTTGCCTCGATTGCTCAAACGTCCCATCCACAGATTCGGGAACAGACCCAGCAACGGCCGAGAAATTAAAAAAACCGCAGATCAGTAACGCAAGAAGACAAGCACTGCGGACTGTGCGAGAGTTTGTAGGTACAACGTTGAACATCGGCGTGAGCATGAAGCGAGCGCAGCATTTTTTCAATGAATTAAACTCACCCCAATCACTCAGTAGTATTCGAGAGCAACATGACAACGGAAACAATCCGACTCACACAATTCAGTCCCGCAGCAGGTTGTGGATGCAAACTTTCACCCGAGGTCTTAAGGCGCATATTGAAAGGTGTAGAGACGGGCGTTAGTGGTGATGGCAACAGTACCAACCATCCACTTGCCTTGCTGGTGGGCAACGATTCGCGGGACGATTCGGCGGCGGTAGATATCGGCGACGGGCGCGCCCTGCTAAGCACCACAGACTTCTTCACGCCAATCGTTGACGACCCTTGGGATTTCGGTCAGATCGCAGCAACCAACGCTATCAGCGATATTTACGCCATGGGGGGTACACCCACCGTAGCGATCGCTATATTGGGGTGGCCCGTGGATACCCTCGCCCCTGAAATCGCAAGCAACGTGCTGGCAGGAGCGCGCGCCACCTGTGCAGAAGCAGGGATCGCGCTCGCAGGAGGCCATAGTATCGATATATCAGAGCCCATTTTCGGCCTTGCGGTCTCTGGACTCGTCAACATAAACCAGCTCACGCGAAACGATACGGCGATGGCGGGTGACACCCTCTTTCTAACCAAACCACTGGGCGTCGGCATTATCAGTACCGCGGGAAAACGTGAGAAAGCCACTTCAGACGATTTGGCAATCGCAAGTCGGAGTATGCGAACGCTGAACAGTATTGGTGCAGAGTTATCTGCCATCGATGGTGTGACGGCGATGACGGATGTCACTGGCTTTGGTCTCGCAGGGCATCTCAGTGAGATGATGCGTGGAAGTGGGCTTGACGCCACGCTCGATTGGTCCGCAATTCCCACCTTCGGAGATTTAGAGCACTATACTCACCAGGGCTGCATTCCCGGGGGCACGGGGCGTAACTTCGAGTCTGTCGCAACTCACATGCCCGAACTGACAGAGTTTCAGCGGGCCATTCTCTGCGACCCCCAAACCAGCGGTGGTCTGCTGGTATCGGTAAGACCGGAAGCCTGTGAGGAGGTCAAATTGGCCTTAAAGACTGCAGGGCTTCCGAGTACAGCAATAGGTGTGCTTTCGCAAGCAGCCTCCAGCACACCGATGATGATACTTCGTGCCTAATCCGGGTTTAAAAAATATTACTACCGGCGACTATCGCGATCTTTTTATCGAGGATCGGGCACTTATCGATACCCGGGCGCCCATCGAGTTCGAAAAAGGAAGCTTCCCGAATGCAATTAATCTTCCACTGATGACTAACGCTGAGCGTGAACAGGTCGGAATCTGCTACGCTGAGCAAGGACAAGAGGCCGCCATCTCACTAGGACTTGAACTCGTTTCCGGTGATATTAAGACCGCAAGGCTTTCGAGCTGGATTAGCGCGCTCGAGCGAGAGCCAAAAGCAGCACTTTTTTGCTTTCGAGGCGGACTGCGATCGCAAACCACACAAGCATGGCTAAGGGAGTGCGGCTATGACGTCCCTATTGTAGAGGGCGGCTACAAAGCACTCCGTCGTTTTCTGATCGATAGCCTAGAATATTTATTGCGGGAATCGAATATTGTCGTTGTGGCGGGCCGCACCGGTGTCGCAAAAACCGCCCTGCTCAACCGGTGTAGTGAATCTCCGCAGCTCGCAACGATTGACCTTGAGGGCTTGGCCAACCATCGAGGTAGTGCCTTCGGTAAGCGTGTTGAACCACAGCCCAGCCAGATCAATTTTGAGAATGCGGTTGCGATCGACTTTCTCAAAGCTCAGTCAAAAGGCGTGAAAACTGTCGCTATTGAGGATGAAAGCCGTCTTATTGGGCGTTGCGCCCTCCCCTTATCACTGCAGTCGTGCTTGGCAAGCTCACCGGTGGTAACCATCGAGGCAAGCCTTAACGAGCGTGTGGACCACTCGTGGGAAAACTATATTCTTCAAAACCACAAAGACTGGCGTGAGATTTTCGCAGATGACGACACGGCATTTAGTGTCTTTGCCGACTCTTTGAGAACCAGCTTGCAAAATATTCAGAAACGTCTAGGCGGTGTAAGGTATTCGCAGTTGTCCAAGATATTGGAGGCGGCGATTTCTGAGCATAGCCAAGGTAACGCCGAGGCCCATAAAGCATGGATAGAGATTCTGCTTCGGGATTACTACGACCCCATGTACGACTATCAACTCAAATCAAAAGAGCGGCGAGTCATTTTCAGTGGTAGCTTTGCTGAGGTTGCAGTCCACCTGCAGTCTTGATCGCCGCGGCGGGGCAAACCATTAATAGCGCCATGTGCGGGTAAGAACTCCCAGTGTGGTTACAAGCAGAACTTATTACCGCACCGCGGCTATCACGAGCGGACGCCTGAGCCCATAACTTAATCACACTATTGACGCTCGAAAACCGATAACACTTCTAAATGTGGCGTTTGCGGGAACATATCGAGTCCCTGACACTGCGTAAGTCTCAGTCCTTGATCTTGAAGAAACCGTGCATCTCGCTGCCAAGTAGCAAGATTACAAGATATATACACAACCCAGGACGATTTAGAAAATAAGGGGGCCAATGCTTCGCGCTCCTTCAAGCCATCGCGAGGAGGATCTAACACCACACCACTAACCTCGGGTAGAGAGTCCAAAAACAGGATGGTTTGAGTCTTTTGAAATAGGTTTGTATGCACGGTCGTAACATTGGACAGCGCAAGTGAATCAAGTTCCTTAAGCGCTAAACCATCTCCCTCAACCGCTGTTATGCGGGCCGAGGGGCGCTGTTTGGATATAACCTCAGTTAAATTGCCGCTGCCGCAAAAAAGCTCAACCACGCTAGCGACAGGTGCGACCGAAGCAAGCGCACCACTGAGCCATTCGCGCATTACGTTATTCTGAGTGTCATTGGCCTGTCTGAAGGCTTGACGCTGGTTGACGAGTGCTTGCTTCCGGCGATCATCAATATCGAGCGTCACCCACTTTTCTCTTGAATTTGGACGCCAAGCCCGACACGGAAGTTCTCGACGCAGGTGATTAAGCTGCGTCTGATTTTCCTTGGTCAAAATGAGGCAAGTCGCTACATCCACCAACTCATGAGAGCCGGTGGCAAGGTATCCGAGCATCTCACCATTCGTCTTAAACTGAGCACGATTCCGATAACCCAGCTTTCTCGATGACCCAATAATGTTCGGTCTGATGTCGTTTGCGTCAAGCGAGACGAGCGACGATGCTAACCTGCCTTTTTTGGCTGATAACTGTGCGTCGTAATCGATAAACATCCACGGGCAACCACCGCACTTCCTTTGCGCATGATACTCACATTGCGGACGGACTCTGTGTTCATGCGGTTGGAGCACGTCCACCAACGTTGTGTCTATGGCCTTCCCCTGCCGTATTCGACGAACTAGCGCGGTCTCGCCCACCCACACTCCGGCAACAAAAATCACTTGACCATCTGGCGCTTCACCAACGCCTCGGCCATCACTCGTCAAATCGCGGATAAACAATTCAAACTCGTCAACCTTAGCCGGCTGATGATTTCTATTCTTCGCGGAGGACCTAAATTTAACTTTTCGAGATGACACGGGGTAGCTTTGGTACCATAGACAGGTGTCAATTAGTTTAACAATAGATCGTGGTAATTCAGTGAACACTTTCTTTCGCCACCTCTGCTGTGTGCTTGTCCTGTTGCTATCAACGCACACTATTGCTCAAGACAATGATCCTGTGGAAGTGGACACGCTGACGTTGCAACTTCGTTGGCTACCTCAGGCGCAATTCTTGGGGTACTACGTCGCAGACACGCTAGGCTTTTATGAACGCGAAAATTTGGCAGTAACCCTAACCCCAGGCGGACCCGGTTTGGAGCCTGTTGACGCCCTGAGTGAGGGGTCCGCCGATATCGCCGTGGAATGGCTTAGCTCCGCACTAGAAAGCAGAGAACGCGGTCATACGCCTGTCAACATTGCACAAATCTTTCAACGGTCGAGCCTTACCTTGGTCTGCAAAAAAGATCGTGGCATAAGGTCAACTGCTGACCTCTCAGGCAGAGTAATCAGCATCTGGCGCGGTAGCAGTTCGTTGGGCCTCACGCGCTGGATTACCAGCCTCGAGAAACAATTCGGTAATCAAATGAGGACCGTTAAACTGGTTGATCAGGAAGACGCCCTCACCGCCTGGAGCGATGACCGCAACGACTGCATCTCTGCTACTTCATACAACGAGTACTGGGAGCTACTGGATGCGGGTTTGCCGTTAAATCAAACCGCAATTTTTCGGTTCGATGACGCTAAATATAGCCTCTTAGAAGATGGGCTTTACGTGGATAACAGTCGGCTAAGCGATCCCCACTTCGTAGACGCTGTAACTCGCTTTACCCGCGCGTCGCTTGACGGGTGGGCCTTTGCCGTTGAGCGGCCTGCCGAAGCAGTAGAAATTTTGTTGCAACGGTTTCCAGATTTAGATCGATCGCATCAAACCCGGATGGCAAATGAAGTCATTCGACTCGTCGATATCTCAAACGAACCTTTGGGCCGTCTAGGCATTGACGCGTTCGACGCGCATGCACAATTTCTCGGCTATGACACGGTCGGCACCAACTTGGCTGATGACCCAGTCAGGGGAGCATGGAGTCACTCAATATGGAGAATGCTCGACAACTACGAGCACTCCCCCTTGTCGGATGAAGTGCTTTACCGTTTGGAGAAAGTGCTTGGCTCATCCGCTTTCTATCTCCTAGACCTGCTAGGCACACTCGCCTTCGGACTTGCTGGGTTCGCCCGGGCGTCTGAGAGGCGATACGACCTGTGGGGAGCTCTGATTCTCACATCGCTACCTGCGGTTGGCGGAGGTATGCTTCGCGATATTCTGGTGGGTGGCGACAGGCACCCGCCCTTCCTGTTCTCTGACCCAAATTATCTCTACATTGTCATGGGAGTTGTTGTCATCGGGACACTTTGGGACCGCCTCGGTCCAACGGGTCGACCATTGATCGACAAAAATTCCTCTCTTTTCTTGGCCATCGACACAGTTGGGCTGGCTGCGTTCTCCATTATTGGTGCGAAAGTCGCCATTTTGGCTCAACTGGACTGGTTCTGGATTCCCATGCTTGCAGCAATCTCCTGTGCAGGCGGTGGTGTAATGATGGACATTGTCAGTGGACGTGAGCCGCGCACATTCCGCGGCGTATGGTACGAGGAAATTGCCATTCTCGGTGGACTCGTGTTACTCGCCCTACTTTACCTAGCGCAGTATGCCAGTAATGTTGAGCTCTTCATCCAGGTAGCCATCATTCAGACCTTTATCTTGGTCTATGCACTCAGAATTGTTTCTGTCCAAATGGACTGGACGGCACCAAAGCTCGGCGCCAGACTAAAACAAAACCAATAAACAACACGGTAATCAGTATGGTTAGGCAGGCCGATGGTAAAAAACACTCGGGGATTTTTTCATGGGTGCGAGATGCTTGGGCAGTAAAGCGCCGCCATCCTCCAGTAGGCTCAAACCGAGACCTCGCACTGCTTCTCACGCGTTTTCTTGTGTTACTAACCATGATAATCGCCGCACTGATGGTCCAAACGGGATTTCTACTCGAGGGCGTCTCTGTGATCTCTGCGGCTTTTGCAGGTTTTTGGGTCGTATTTCTGACCACGCTCTACATTTTGTGGGAACGTCTACCGCTTAATGTTGTAAGAGCCGCACTGTTCATAGCGCTCGCTCTTTATCAGTTGAGATGGGCCAGCGCGTGGCTCCTTTTGGACCCCCGAGAGGTGCCCGTCGCTACGATCGCGTCGTTACTCTACACCCCCATGTTGTTGATGATTGTTGGACTGATGGAGGGTCAACGCCGTGGAGTGATCATCGGTATTACCATAGCCGTATTCATGGCGGTCACTGCTCAGTTTGGTTCTATGCGCCCTGAAATGAGCGAGGTCGCGTTAAATGACCCGCGGGTTGGCACTCTCATCTTTCTGTTAATTTCGGTCTACGTCTTTATACAGAACGCGTGGTCAGCTCAACAAACTGTGCTCGAGGAGCGTGGGGTACAAGCGGCGTTGCTACAAGCGAGGGCTAACACAGACCCACTGACAGGACTTCTCAATCGGCGGGGTATGGACATTGCGGTAACCGGATGGCTGACCCGGCGAGAACCGTTTGGCGTCCTCCTACTAGACATTGACCACTTTAAGCAATTAAACGATTCGTTAGGCCATGCCATGGGAGACCAAGCCATTAAATTGGTAAGCAGAGCGATCTCCGAATCGATAAGAGATAACGACGTGGCGGGGCGCTGGGGTGGCGAGGAGTTCTTAGTAATTTGCCAGGATAGTGACCCAAGACAGATAACGGCTTTTGCCAACCGTTTGCGCACGCTTATCGCGGAGCGTTCAGATGAGAGTAATACCCCGTTAACAGTGAGTGTTGGCGTCTCGCTTTTCCCCCTGTTCGAACACTTCGAAGACACGGTTTCACGCGCAGATACTGCGCTCTACGAGGCAAAAGATGCAGGTAGAAACTGTGTGAGAGGCCATTGGCGCACGGAGACTTCACTATAAGAAGGCGCGCATCGAGATCACGTGAGTCATTGTGATCACTGCAAACGACGGCATGGCCGAGAAGAAAATGGCGCCGCTGGCAGGGATCGAACCTGCGACCTTTCGCTTAGGAGGCAAACGCTCTTCCAACTGAGCTACAACGGCACAAGCATAAGTCTAGGGCAGTGTTCTAAAAAAAACTAACGAAAAAAATATAAGAGGAGCTGAAACCTAATTCAGTGCGGGCTCGGCTAGCAGAGCACCTGCGCTTCAACTCAAGGCAGAGTACTTAGGCTGATCGATCCGAAGCCTGTGCGCCACGGTATTTCGAAGGTGGTCGGACAGCGCTCCCTCGTCTAGTGGTGCGTTGGCTCTGAGCGAGGCGACCAGCTGCCATCGCAGTTGCGCTAATTTCTCAACCCAATCGCTATTCTCTGGGTCCTGAAGCTTGTCACTCCCAACACTCGCCTCAGACACATCAAATAATGTGAGCAAACCCTCATACTCAAGCCGTTTTATCGCTGCTCCCAGAGAAATTTCACGTTCTGCAATGGAGAGCGAGTTTACAGCAACGCGGATTAAGAACTTATCTGCTCCGTTCATTTGATCAGCTACGTGATCGCTGAGATGTGTCTGAACGGATCTCACTAGCTCACTGGCGCTGGGCAAATTAGCATCTTCCACACTTGCAGGGAGCGCCGGTATTTCGCCGGGAATCAAGAGGTGAACGCAGTCCATTTGTGCCTCGGTGCTGCGCCGCCCTATCACCGGGCGCTCTACTGAGGGCGTCTCGCCTGTTCGCCAAGTTTGTGCCATGCCAAGTGTCGTAATCGACCACCAAAACGAGCCAAATACCTCCCAGAATCTGAGCGCCTCTATATCTACAGGTTGGTTGGATACAGACTCGTAGCCAGCGATGAGATCTTCGACCCTTCCGAACCCACCGACTGGTAGCGATCGATTGCCAAATCGCCATGAATTCACACAAAGCCATCCAAGGTCGCGCATTGGATCGCCAATATGACAAAGCTCCCAGTCTAGAACCGCCTTAATCCCGCCAGGCGTCACCATCAAATTGCCGTTTCTGAAGTCCCCGTGAACAAGCGTTGTTCTCGAATCTTGCGGCAAGTGATGCAGCAACCACTGCGCCGTGTAGTCAATCATTGGCTGCGGGGTATCGAGCGCTATGTAGGCATCCCAGGTCTCTCGCACCAGGACCTCAGGCGACACACTATTAAGCTTTTCGGAGAGTGAGTTTGATACGGGTAACGCATGGATTCGCGCTAAGGCTTGTCCGCACTCAAACGCCAAGGATTTGCGGGCGCTGGCTAGCTCGGGAAGCTTAATGATACGTTGCCCCATGGTCTCGCCTTCCAGCCATTCCATGATGTAACCATCACCCAGACCATCCTCTGGCGCGAGAACACAATGTATGTCGGGTACGGGAACGTTTCCTGTCGCTGCTAGCTCGAGCAGTTCAACTTCAAGACTTGGTGGTAACTGCCCGTAGGACGAAGACTCCAAACCGGGTTGGGCCCGGCGGAAGGCATACACCGATGTCTCGCCAGAGGCTTCCTCGACGGTAAGGCGAAACGTCTGCTGCGATGCACCTGCTGTCAGCTGATTAACAGACGTCAGTTTGGTCCCTTCAAAACGCCTGGCAATCACAGCAGCGAGATTTTTCTCAAACGAAGGCTCCACGAGTATCAGCTCACGCCTTTGGGCTTTCGCTGACTCATAAAGCCAAATAGGTACCCCGCCACACGGCGCTTCTGAATTTCGTCTGCGCCCTCAGTAATTCGGTACCGCCTGTGGTGTCGATAAATATGCTCAAACGGCTTATAGCGCGAGTAGCCAATACCCCCGTGTACCTGCATGGCCGTATCGGCGGCCTCGCAGCAGAGCTGATTGGCTTGGTAATTACAGATAGACACTTTATCGGATACTGAGAACGCACCATCACGATCCATTAACCAAGCGGTTTTATGGATGAGCGCTCGCAACATCTCACAGCGCGCCTGAAGATCAACGAGTGGAAACTGAATAGCCTGATTACTGGCGAGAGGTTTGCCGAAGGGTTTGCGCTCCTTTGCATAGGCAACTGCCTCATTAACACAATATTGCGCAGCACCTAGGCTCGAGGCCGCCTGCCGAATTCTATTCTCATTAAAGAAGTGCTGAACCACCTGAAGGCCCCTGCCCTCGCCAGCAAAAATAGCCGAGTCAGGGACACGTACATTGGTAAAACGTACGCGCGCGTGGTCAGACGGCATGTTAAACGTCCATAGATACTCCTCGACCTCAACACCCGGCGCATCCATCGGCACCATAAACGCGGTGATGCCACCCGCATCACCTGCGCTGCCCGAGGTTCGCGCCATCACCATATCGCTGTGCGCCGTGTGGACGCCGGTGTTCCATGTCTTAACACCGTTGATTACCCAGTCGTCGCCGTCTCTGTGCGCGACTGTTTCCATATGCGTGGCGTCAGACCCGTGATCAGGCTCGGTGATACCAAAGGCAAAACCCCGAGTGGCATTTTTGAGTCCGGGCAACCATTCCACCTGCTGCTCGGGTGTCCCGTACTCAAGCATCAGTAACAGGCCAATGTTGTTGCCAACCACAGAGTGTTCGTTCTGCAGATCGTTATGCAGGCCAAGCCCTTTCGCAGCTAAGTGCTCCCGAATAATGGCCATGCCTAAGTTGCCGCCGTCTCGACCGCCAGGCTCGCTGGGAAATGGGTAACTGAATATACCTGCCGCAATCGCGCGGCGCTTAGCCTCTGCTAGCAGGGCCTCCCACTCTTCATTAGGAAGTCCCTGCCGATCCCAGTCGGTACGCGCATCCTCGCGTCGGTGATCAAAAAACCGAATGTTGTCATCTGACTCTTCTAGCGGTTTGATCTCACGCTCAATGAAGCGGTCCACCTCATCGAGAAACTGCTGTATGTCCTGCGGAATATCAAAATTCATGTCGCCCCCAGATCCCTGTTTTATACCTGTACATCACAGAGGAAACCGTAAGGCTCTGGCTTCACAAACTCAATCGCATTTGAGCCTAAATTTATGACCGCGACTGAGCTGACGATCTCGTTAGGAACAATGAACCACGAGGGCGCATCAGAAGCCGCCGCCGCCACCGCCTCCTCCTCCTCCGCCACCGAAGCCACCCCCGCCACCGCTCGCAGAGGGTGGTGTATAGCTCACCCCAGACGTGACGGATGTGCTGAAGGATGATGTCCAGGATGAGGATCGTCCCCAGTGACTCGATCGATTGTGGTGATACCAATCGATATTCTCGGATGCCGAACCATCCCTGATCCATCGCGCTAATTCATCAGAAAACTGCTCTATCCACTGTGCTTCAAGCTTCAGGGCATAAGCGTACGGGTAGAGTCGTGTGAACTGCTCATGCGTCTTGCGAGGGGTGAGATGGCGACTAAGTTTTTCCTCCGCCGCGGCGATATACATCCTGAGGCCCTTCACCTGCGCCATAGCCCTCGTACCCTGAACCGTAGGGCTATCGATAATCTTTGACATCAAAAGAGCGGAAAATCCCAATCCATAGGCAATCGCGCCTGGAAACAAGAGCAAAACGAGCGTTTGCCATTGCGGCCAGGCTTGATCCGCATAGGCAAACACGACGAAGAACTGCACTGTGCAGGCCAAAAACGAGCACAGTAAAAAGTCTATGGCGAGTGCCAGAGGGCTACTGCTGAAGGACGCTTTGTTGATCATCCATTTTTCACGAAAGCCCATTAGCAAGACGGGAAGCACCAGGCTAAGCCCTATAAATGCGACAGACACCCATCGCTCGTCGGCCTTCAGAAATGAGTCACTCTGCACCATGAACATAGCAGAAACTGCAGCCACTAACGCCAGTGTCCAAAACAGAAACTTATAGCCCAAGCGCCATTCAAACAACTCTGCGCCCAATTCACGGTCTAGATGGACCCGAAGCGCGTTCTGCGTATCCTTCAACAATGTTTGCTGTTTTCGTAACAGCGGCTCATCAAACGCGCTCGTCGTGGTGGTCAACAACAGAAACTCCGAGCCTCCACCCATCAACCTATCGAGCACAATACGCTCGCCCGGTGACAATGCCTCGTCGGATGCACCAGTGCGTGATATTCGTGTCCCACTGATGTGCTTGTCATCAATGTTGATCACCCCTTTGGTAGCGGCGCTTACAATAGCCGTCACCATAAGATGTGTGGGGTCGGCAAAGCCGAATTGATAGACGTAGCGCGCGCCTGCCGCCGATAGGCCTCTTGGCGGATCGTACAAAGGGATTACCGTCTGCGCCGGGGGATCCACCCCCACTCTTCGCCACAACAGGATCATCAGCCCAATCGCAATGATGGCAATACCGATGGGGCCAACAACATGTTGCAACGGCTTGGTGGTTAGCCAAGTAATGAACCCTTGGTCGTTAATTGCGGTGCCTGATATCAGACTATTCGCCATATCAGCTGTGGGATAGGCGTCCATGACATCTACCAATCGAGCGCTGGTTTTCACCATGACCGTTATGCCGTTTTTCGGCCGAAAATCTTTGGCAGTGACACGTACTACATTATCCGCAGGTCGCTGCCATCTGCTGTTAAGGTAGTCACGCTTGGCCCCAAAACGCCCTGCTTTGATCTCTATGTCTCTTGTTACGAAGCCTTCGGGGAAGCGCACCACCACATCAGCGGTGCGAATGGGAAACGCCCAGTGAAACGGAATCGCATTCCAGTACAACAAATCATGGTCTTCATACTGAAGAATAGCCTTTGATACTCGATACTTAAGCTCGTAGGTGTACCACCTGCCCGTTTGGAGACTTCTGCTTTTGCTGCCCATGTAGACCTGATAAAAGGTCGAACCGCCGTCTGTAAACCAATTGTTGATGGGCACGCCGTCACGCTTCACAGAAAGAATTGTGTAGGGGTTTGATGGCTGATATCGCTCGACATTCAAGAGCGAAAACTCACGATAGATCCCTCTTCTTATTTGCCTGCCCAGCGCGTAAGCGGTGATCGTCTCGGTTACCTCTAAACTACCGTCCCGCTGGACATCGATTTCTACACCGTAAAATCCGAGGGTCTCTCGACCTGGTGCGATAGCTGTGCTCTTTTCAAGCTGGCGCTGCACGTCTGTAGCAATGCGCGCCGCGAGACGGTTATCAATATCAGCAGCGGTTGGTAACTCTGTTTGGACATCTGTGTTGGCACTGGGCGATTGAGCCTCCGCCCATGCAGACTGGAAAACGAGGAAGAGAAGAAGCGCGAGGAAACGAGTTATTGAACTGCCCATCAAAGTCACCTCTGTTCGTTAGCTGCTGAAACTGACCTCAGGAACAGCAGCGTCCGCTTCATTTTCGAGTTCAAAGAATTCGGCAGATGTAAAATTGAACATGCCAGCAATGAGATTGCCCGGGAACAGTTCCAAGTCCGTATTGAAGTCTCGAACGGTGCCGTTGTAATAACGCCGGGCCTTCTGAATAACATCTTCCAACTCAGACAATTCCGTTTGTAACTGCTGGAAATTTTTATCCGCCTTAAGATCGGGGTAGTTTTCCGCCACGGCAAAGAGGTTCATCAATGATTTCGCCATGGTGCTTTCAGCCGCTGCCTGCTCACCAACAGAACCACGACCGATGGATGCGCGAGCCTGAGTTACTTCCTCGAACACTGAGGACTCATGCTCCGCATAGCCCTTTACTGTGGCGACTAGATTTGGAACAAGGTTGGATCGTCGCTTGAGTTGCACCTCAATACCGCTCCACCCCTCTGAAACGAGGTTTTTCAGGCGCACAAAATTGTTATAGGCACCGATAGCCCACAGCGCAATGGCCAGCACGACCAACACAACCATGCCAATAACACCCAATATTGTCCAAACCGCTGCACTCACGCTTCACCTCCATACTTTAGGCCCACTTCAATATAGAACCGAAAAACCAACCTAGCAACCGAAGCACGGTTGACAGAAGCGTGAACATTGGGCGAAATATCCAGCGACAACGCAGGAAAATAACCATGACTTATGATCTTATTATTCGCGGCGGCACCGTCGTTGACGGCACAGGCTGCGAGCCTTATGTAGCGGATGTCGCTATTTCGGGCGACAAGGTAGTAGCGGTTGGAACCGACTTAGGCGAAGCGGAGAAGGTATACGACGCTGACGGTTGCTATGTTGCACCGGGCTTCGTCGATATTCACACTCACTATGATGGGCAGGCTACCTGGGATCAGGAGATGGCACCCTCTTCATGGCACGGCGTGACGACTGTTGTTATGGGGAATTGCGGCGTAGGTTTTGCGCCGGCAGCGCCGGATCGGCACGACTGGTTGATTGGTTTAATGGAAGGTGTCGAGGACATCCCAGGCTCTGCACTCTCTGAGGGCATGTCGTGGAATTGGGAAAGCTTCCCTGAGTACCTTGATGCGCTCGAGGAGATGCCACGAACGGTCGACGTCGCAACGCACGTTCCGCACGGCGCTGTTCGGGCCTATGTGATGGGTGATCGTGGCGCAGCCAACGAGGACCCTACTGAATCGGATATTGCCCGCATGGCCAACATAGTCGAAGAAGGCTTGCGAGCCGGTGCTTTGGGCTTCTCAACCTCTCGGACGGTGCTTCACAAATCGATCGACGGTGAGCTCGTACCCGGGACTACAGCGACGCCTGAAGAGCTCATTGGTATTGGCCGAGGCATGGCGCGCGTTGGCCACGGCGTTTTCGAGATGGCCAGCGACCTTATTCCCGAGTGGAACGAGTTTGACTGGATGGGCGACCTCAGTCGTGAGACGGGTTTGCCCGTCACCTTCACTGCATTGCAATCGCCAATCAAAGCAATGAGCTTTGACGATCAGATGGCGCAGATGCGCGAACAGAACGCGCAGGGAGCGAATATCCTTGCACAAATCTCAATGCGCGGAACCGGCCTCATCCTAGGCTGGAGATGCACCTTTAACCCCTTCTCGTTCAAGCCCAGCTGGGCAGAAGTCGCTGAACTCGAGCCAGCGGCACAACACGAGTGTCTGTCTGACCCTGCGTTCAAAGCGAAACTCCTAGCAGAGGAGTCGGTTTATCCGGACAGTGATATTCAGATTCTCGCGGAGATGATGGCTGGCGCATGGACAATGCAATACGAACTCTCCGACGGCTTCAATTACGAACCAACAGCAGCAGAGTCAATTGCCGGCCTCGCCGCAGCGGCGAACCAATCGCCCGAAGAGTTTGCCTACGATCTTATGATGCGCGACGGCGGTAACGGGTTTATTTACTTCCCGCTACTAAACTACGCTGACGGTAATCTGAACTTCCTCGAACCCATTTTGCAATCTGACGATTGCATTAATTCGCTGTCAGACGGCGGCGCTCACTGCGGCACGATATGCGATGCCGCGTCTCCCACCTTCATGCTCCAGCACTGGGTTCGCGATCGCGACGGCTTCCGACTGAGCCTGAGCGAGGCGATCAAGCGCCAGTGCGCAGATACAGCTAAGGTTTACGGACTGGATGATCGAGGCATTCTCGCGTCGGGATATCTCGCTGATATCAATGTTATTGAACTCGATAAGATTGGCATGAGCAGACCGTGGGTGGCCAATGACCTCCCTGCGGGTGGAAAGCGTTTACTGCAATCTGCGACCGGCTACAAAGCCACCTTCAAGTCAGGTGTGATGACCTTCGATAATGGCCAACACTCTGGCGCCACACCTGGCGGTTTGATCCGCGGGCCACAGGCCAGTCCAGCGGAAAGCGAGCGCGACTCAGCACTGAAAGCCGCTAGCTAAGCTGGCGAGACTATCTCCATGGTAAGCCCCCGTTCATCAACGGGGGCGTCCTCAGGCAGATGCTGCCGTTCATTCGGTTGCCGTTCGGCAGTCAACAAGCAAACCAGAGCGTCTAGCAAATCATCGGCGAGCACGTCTTTTCGACGATAGGATGTGAGCGCTTTCTCAATGGCTGGCTGAATCTCACCCAGTTCCGAGAGGAGCTTCAGACGCATTTGGCTTCCTGCCTCGGTTTTCTTCGACTCCAGCAGCGCCTGTCCGCCATTAAGACTTGCGAACGCCACCTCTGGGTGACACTCCGACCAGCGCCCTCTTCTCTCCCTCGACGATAGCCAATCATCGAGCTCTCGGATTTTAGGAAATAAATAGAACGCTTGCTTGCTGATACCCTTACCGGATAACTCGCGTGATAGCGCATTGGCTTGAGAATAATCGGTACAGCGTGTCACTTGACGCGCAGGCACGCCAAACACACTCGAACTTCTATGAGGTCGCAGCCTCTCTCGAGCGAGCGCGTCGCAGCCCCTAACGCTGGGACCATCAGTAAGACCGATGGGCATGTCGATCATTACGGAGGCGTTCAGGTGTAATAACTCATTGAGATCGGAGAGCAGGGGAATGATGGCCAAGCTGATTTCCTGGCCATTCCTAAAGGCTATCACCCAGCCCGCTCTGCAGCCGTCAATACCAATGGCCTTGAGCATTGTGCCCTTTGGAAGACGTGTATCAGCAGTTACGACACTAGCCATACGGTGTTTAAGTGAGACAGAACAGAACTATCCGAGGAGGCCCATGCGATCGCTGTCACTTGTAGCGCGTTACCTGCACAGGCATTGAGGCGTATCCACGCACAAAGTTATGGCAAAGCCGAGTGGGCGGTGCCACCAGTTTTATGTCACTGAAGCGTTTTAACGCCTCTTCCCACACCACACGAAGCTGCATCTCCGCAAGCCTATTACCCATACAGCGGTGAATACCGAAGCCGAACGAGGCATGATTTCTGACACTCTCTCGATCAATCAGGAACTGGTCGGCATTGGGAATAGCCGTATCATCCCGGTTCGCTGAGCAATACCAGAGAATGACTTTATCTCCCGACTTCATCTTTTGCCCGCGAAACTCAAAGTCTCTCGTTACCGTTCGTCGCATATGCGACAGCGGCGTTTGATAACGAATAATTTCAGAGACCATTGAAGGAA
>CBFIHK010000003.1:0-64920 GCA_965662305.1 Luminiphilus sp. | reverse complement strand
CTGGATTTACCTTGGGACCGGGAACCCACCAGTAAATCCAGCCTCATTGGTCAATCACTAAAATCGTGTTTCAGTCGTTACAACATCGCTTGTAGTGATTGACCAATGAGGCTGGATTTACTGGTGGGTTCCCGGTCCCAAGGTTAAACGCTTGTAACCACAACAACACTCATCTAGCTCCGATGTTTTATCTGCATTTAACGCGTTTGTTAAACATTATCGAAAGAGTCGTTTAATCGCAGATGAGAGTGGGTTTTTGTATCTATGCCGGTTCAGAAGAAAAATTAAGGCAAGTGAGACTGCTGACTTCAAAAACAAAAGCGCGAATAACGGAAGAAAAATTATTTGTTGCACAAGTGAAATTCGCTCCGTTTTATAACCCATAGTCACCAACTCTTTAGAACAAAAAGCTTCACAAAATTTTTTCTCCAAAAAATTAAGTTCTGAGAATTTCTTATCCAAAACATCACGGTTAATTCCTGATGTCGTAGAATCCGTTGTCCTAGACGATCCGACGACAGGCACTTTCAGCAGTTCATTTGAGTAGCTGATATCGATATGTTCGCAGACCTTACTAATTTCGCGCTCTGGGTCCTTAATAAGATCTTCGAACTTGATAACTAAGAAACGATTATTGGCCTCCCAAGCCTCGCCAAGTTGAACGGTGCGCTTCCAAATGCTGCATACAAGAATAGGATCGTAGGAGAGGTAAGCTCGCAGAGATTCTTTCAGCGGAATATTGCTACCGCCGCGGAACCGTCTCCGCCACTTTAACTTTTGAGATGCGAGCACACTTCTTGGGTCGCGGATCATATGAATAATCTTTGACTCGTCTAAATGCAGCAGAGCTCCTAACGAAAATATGTATCGGGGCGTTTGCTCTACGATGACCTCGGTTCCGTCATCCGCCGCCTCTGCCAAGACATCACAATAAAGTTGTTTGTATGTTTTAACGTCGTTTGCCCTGATGAACGCCGACGCTTTATCTACGTCATCGGGGCCAGGTTCCTGCGCTTTTAAATATCCGGTTAAAAGCGTTTGTTGTAATTTACTGCAGACTCTAAGCAACTCTTCTTCTGAGGGATTTCTTTCATAGAGAAAATCCTGCTCTGACACAATTTGCTCAAAAAAATGCAATTCGGGAAATGTGAAGACAGACTCGTGGTTATTCAGCACTCGACCCAGCATGGTAGTGCCACTCCTGCTGCTACCGGTAATGAAAACGTGTCGCATTGATTATTTGCCAGTCAAAGAGCGACAGCGAGTATGGCACAAGACATTGAACGCCGATAAGCTTGCCTTTGTGTTAGACCTTAAATCGTCGATCTTCTGTAGAAAACAGGATCCAATTAATGGCGTGCAGATAGGCCTAATCATGGTTTACAGGTTGGCCTGCACTACTGCGCTTTGAAGATGACCCTGTTAGTAAACGAGACGCTATAAAAGCGAAAAGGAATCGATGTGAAGATTGTGCCAAATACCTTTGTTATAGGCGTGCAAAAAGCCGCCACCACATCTGTATATGACTGGATTTCTCAACACCCCCAAACCTGTGGACCTCTTTCGCTAAAAGATCACCCAATTTTTTTGCCGGAACAGAGGGAGATAGATGATGAGGCAATGTACGAGGAGTACATGCGTGTTGGCTATCAGGAAAGCATCGATGTCGTGTTACAGGGTTGGGTGCAGTACATTTTTTATCCCGAATCGCTCACTGAAATTAAAAAAAAGTGCCCAGAAGCAAAGTTAATCTTAATACTGAGGAACCCTATTGACCGTGCGATATCAGCACATTCATTTCTCGCCAAAATCAAAAAAGAACCCTTAACGCTGGCAGCAGCGATCGACGCTGAGTCTAAACGTGCAACCCTGGGTCCAGAAGAGAAAAATAATTTTACTTATATTTCTCATGGCCTATACGCCCAGCAAATAAAAACGTTATTCAAAATCTTTGACCCGAAAAATGTTTTGATTGTCCTTTATGAAGACGTAAATGACTCGCCACAGCAGGTGATAAAAAATATTTATCGATTCCTCAATATTGACCCCGATTTCAATCCCCAATTTGTGGTTCGCAACACCACCGGAACGGTACGGTTCGACTGGGTACAAAATTTTCTTTTCGCGCCCAATAAATTTCGCAATTTTTTAGTAAAAAACCTGATTGGTAAGGTCTTGTCCCAGCCACTTCGAAATCGCCTACGCTTGATCTTGCGGGAACTTAATACGTCGAATAAGAATGCCCCCATGAGCCAAAATGGTGGGATAGATCGCAGCGGACTCGCTGTCTATTTTGAACATGATGTGAAGGAACTAGAGGGCATCATAAACAGATCGTTAGCACATTGGTTGGAGTGAGCGTCTTAATCGCAATCAACACGTGCTGCCCCTGTCATCACAGCTCGAAAAGTAAACCGATAAGGTCAAATAACTAATCTAATAATGGAAGTACGCAGCTGCAAAGTTTTATCCGCTTCAGGGTCTCTTATTCTCGTCGCATAGCAGTCTTAGGCTTTGTACTGATGCTAGAAACCAGATGAGCGGGTATAAAATGATCGACACTATAAGGGTAGAAAGTAGGTTTATAGGGTCTAGGTTCTCTCCGAACCAAATTGTGCCAACGAAAAATACACTGGTAACGAGTGAAGTCACAAAAATTATGTAGTTTCGTTCTAAAACGTTTGAAACGATGTTGAGGCTGTAAACTATATTGATTATGAAAAGCCAGGCAGCACAAACCAATATCAAGCTTACAAAGTTGCCGGGCAAAGGTTTGCTGACCAAGTAGAACGCCGATGGAATAATGACTAAGTGCGCAGCACTTATAAAGAAAGTAATGATCGTGGTGTACAAATTTAGCGTTTTGAATTGATTGGTTAGCGTTGCGAATTCTTTCTTGTCGAAGAGTATGGAAAGTTGCGGCCGGTACCGGCCAGCCAAAACTTTACTGGGTAAAAATCGCTCGAGAGACTGAGTCAGCTGTACGGCGTAGGCATACAGGAGAGCGCTTGGGTGGTTACTCTGCAATATAAAAATTTTAACGGTATTTAATGAGATAAAATTTAGCGAAAAGCGGGCAAACCAGTTCCACATTAAAAATCTTAATACTGCTGAGCTTTCCGGCTTTGATCCCGTAGTTTTTTGTTCAATTCGAATGAAGTAAACAATGCAATAAAGTGTCGCTACCAGTGCGGCAGTGGTCTCAAATAAAAGAAGGTTTTTTAAACTAACTGCACTTGCAGGTATCAAAATAATACTTAACCGCATGACTCCACGTATAACGTGTGAAATTGCCGATTCGTTGTATTGGGAAACGCCGTTAAGCAAAGCTGTGCAAGAAAGAAACAGGAAGCTCGCGAAGGCCAAGGCAAACGCAAAGGATCCAGTCGTTATTCTCGTTACCTCTTCCACGTCTAAAGCCAGGGCAAATAAGTAAATTAAAACCGCCCTAAGCACTGATACGGCCAATATGCCACTGAGTATTCCGCGCTTGCTGTATGTCGCTTGTATTCGGTAGGCATATCTTTCAATCCCTGTGTCGATTCCTAGACTTACGATTAATGCTGCTAAAACAACGTATGCAAGGCTTAGGAGGTAATCTTCAGAGATGGATTGAGGCATCTCTTTAACCACGTAAGAGACGACAAGAAGGTTTAAGAGTGCCGATACAATTTTAAAGAAATAAATTTTCACAATGTTTTTTTGAGTTTGTCGCGGAAAAACTTCTTACCATGCATTAAGTTGTTCATTGAGATTGCAGCAGCGTCTAGATGAACAAATCTTCTCTCTTTAGTTAAATTAAACCAAGCCGTTTCCTGAGGTAATTCCGAGGCTCGTCAAACTTGCACTACGATTTGCCTCACTTCTTCGACGTGCTTCTTAGCCGTCTCAGCGTTTAATGAAATACTATCCGTCGCGCTGTTCTTCGCGTTGGGCTAAAGTTCGCAACTAGTAAATTCTTGCCAAGAGACGACAAATGGTAGCGCAAGTTGATAGACAAATGCTGAGGTTACGGCCATTTAAGGCTCTCACGCGCGTGCTTTGTTGGGCGATTTGGGAGGGGCGACCCCTTACCACGCGCGGAAGATGGCTTAACCCGCTCATTATGTGGGGGTACAAATCTGCGCAGTTGTTCCCGATCAGGAAGGAATCCGAGGGGCCGCTATTTGTGATAGGAACAGGCAGGTCGGGTACGACGGTTTTGGGAAAGCTGTTGTCTATGCACAAAGATTTAATTTTTCTAAACGAACCTAAAGCACTGTGGCATTTTTCTTGTGAAAAAGACGATGTCATTGGTAGCTACTCCTCCGATGTCGGCTCATTTCGGTTGGAGGGTGTTGGCGCCACACCGGATGTAGCTAACAAGTTTAAGCACGTTTATTCGTTACTAATGTTTTTGACGCGGACAAAAAAGGTAGTGGATAAATATCCGGAATGCGTTTTCCGCGTTAAATTTATTCAGAAAATACTCCCCGAAGCCCGTTTCATTGGCATTCGTCGCAATGGAGTTGACACTTGCGCATCTGTTAACTTGTGGTCAAAACGGCATGGATCAAGCCAAAACGGGGAGGTGCATGACTGGTGGGGAAAAGACGATCGAAAGTGGCGCATTATGGTTCACGAGCTGGTATCCGAACATGCAGACCTTAAAGCCATAAACAGTGAGCTAGAGAAAACTACAGACCATACTGACAGGGCGGCGGTTGAATGGATCATATCAATGAGAGAAATAGAGAAACTCATGGTCGACTACCCTCGTCGGCTACTATCCATTTCATATGAAAGCTTGTGTAGTAACCCTGAAAAAATTCTCGGTGAGATACAGCGCTTTGCGGGTATCAGTGATGATCAAATCCCTACCGTTTATGCTGCTGCGATACTTAACGACTCCGAGCCATATCCCAATATTGAGTTAATGCCGGGTTTAGTTACGCCGTTTGTGGATACGTTGACTGCGATGGGGTATGAGGACTCTGTTCACCGGATTTCTGCGCGGAAGCTAAATTGAGCTTATAACGCATTAGCTTACTGTTTGCTTAGTCAAGCAGAGCTGCCGGATCGGCAATATTGGAGCCTCGACTAAACGCCAGTCGCCCTCGAGATTCTTCGCGAGCTGACGTAAAGACCCACACTAATCCATAAAAGTAATGCCCAGCTCCTATTTTCTAAACTCTGATTTCCCAAGCTAAAAAAGTGAGCTAGTGCTAATGCAAGCAATACCTGTCTGCTAGTCAGATAGAGGGAATCAATTTGGCTACTTTTATCGCGCCAGGCTGCGATAAAAATTTTATAGTGAAAGAAATAAAAGACACCAGATCCAACGAGACCGTAGTAAGTAATCAAAGCGACGGGATAAAAGTCTTCGAGGGTTTCGGCAAAAGTAGCTAGAAACACATAAGGAAGTTCATTACCAAATTTTGCAGTAGCATACGCTGCTGCAAAATACTTATCAGGCGATAATCCAAAAATTACATTAGTGTCGAAAATAAATTTCGGCAAATATAAAAGAGCATGGCCGAGACGTTGGTTCATTACAACTTCGAGAAATTCGGGTCTAAATAATGCTAAAAGGCTTGTCCCCACATATTCGGATCGTATCGCCAGCTCGTAGAGGGCTAGGAGAACCGGAGTCATTACAGCTAAGATAACAAGTGAAAAGATGAATCGCCCTTTTTGCGACAGTGAAAAGAATGTATAGGCCGCTAATGTGGCTGTAGCGCATAAGAAGATTGTTCTGGAGCCGGCAAAAAATATCATTAACAGTAGGGCGAGAATCCACAAATATTCGCGAACGGCTATCCGGCGTTGGCTCATTTGCATTAGTAATCCAAATGCCAAAACATACCCGAATGAAATAAAGTCACCGACGGTACCAATTAGCATCTGTCGGTCATACCCACGTCCTGAAGTAAAAGACCGGTCCGAACCACTTAATACATTCGAGTAATCACTGGGCGTAAATAACTGCAGAACTGGCTCGCCTCCAAGCAACTGCGCTAAGCCAATAAAAGCCTGTAGCAAAACCATTACCCAAATGAATTTCTGTAATCGCAGAATTCTTTTTTCAGTGTTTACAATCATCGGGATAATGAGCGCAAGAAATACGAAACGATTTAGTACCAAGATCTCTGCGACGTTGACGCCAAGACTAGATTGAGTACTTATTAAACTGATAACGATTGAATAAGACAGGAAGATAAAAAAAAATTTTTCGTACCCCGTTCCACTTAATCGCCATGTGGTTTTCTCCACTGTAGATCGGGTTACTGCATATATAAAAACCACTACGAAGAGAATATCTACGGTTGCCCTTAGAAAAAAAAGACCGGGACCGGATACTCCCGTAATGCCAAGAGCTGCTTCCTGAAATAGCGCTGTTACGATTAGAAGGTATAAGAAATACACTACGGCCCCTTTATTGATGGTGCGCTGCTAATCGCTAGGAGCTGAATATTCATTGCCTGAAGTGCTGGCACCCACTCGTTTCCGCGATAAGACAGCATTCCATCTTTTGCCGTAAGTGTGCACTTGTCGTTATGTGTCTTTGGCTCTTTCAAGTTATCAGCGCGAGCTGGTAGTAACTTGCTCGTATATCTCGTGTAACTTCGTATAGTGGGTCTCTGGTGAGAATCTTGTTCTGACATCTTTTTGACCCTCTAAACCCATTTTTACGGTATCAAACCCTTCAAGATCTGAAAATGCCTTGGCTAAATCCTCGGCATCGCCGGGCTCAAATAGTAACCCGTCTATATTTTCTCGAATCACCTCTTCAAGACCGCCTATTCTAGATCCGATCACTGGCGTGCCAACTGCTTTTGCTTCGGCAGCGGTCAGTCCAAATGTTTCATACCACTCTGATGGCACTACAACCGCCCTTGCACTGGCAACCAACTGTTTGAGGGGCTCTCCAGAAATAAATCCCAAATACTCGACGTTTTTCATTTTTGAAACTCGATGCTCGAGTTCGTTACTCCAAGTACCAGTTCCCGCTATCTTCAGAGGAGCACCCGTGATTTCGGCTGCCTTCAACAACGTGCTAAGACCTTTGAGCGCCTCAATTCGGCCAAAGTATAGGAAGTAGTCTTGCTTAGATGTGGGCTCTGAGGGTTGTAGAGCTTCCGCGTCGACCACGTTGTAGAGAGTAATGAGTTTTTCTTGTGGTATGTCACCTTGAATCATGATGTCGCGTTGAAAATTACTGACACATATAAATTTATCAATGAGGCTACACGATCCTCGAATCTTAGCTAGTTGGTGCTCTGCCCAAATTAACGTGCTTTTAGCGTAAGAATTGGCTTTGCATTTATATCGGATACAGGCCAGTGAACTTCCATTTAGGCATGTGTCACATACTTGTCCACGACGCTCCATCGTGTAAATCGGGCACACTAGTTTATATTCGTGCAGAGTTTGAATTATGGGGACTCGTCGCTTACTCAACTTACTGAGGATTATTGGAGTCAACCGACCGTAATAGATGTGTAGGTGGGCTAAGTCGATGGACGGCTTATCTTTAAGAAGACGTTCAAGTTTAGTTCCCGCATCTCTATTGTTTAAAAACTTAAGCCAATCCTTTGCAGTTGCAGACTTAGTTTCGAGTCCATTACAGAAGTAGTTAGAGTCGCCGCACTCATCATCATCTCGATCTTTAGCTGCAAAGTAGCTTACTAAATGCCCTTTATTTTCCAGTAATCTTCCAGTATCCAAATAAACGCGATCTGAACCACCAGTGATACGATGATTATTGTTAACTTGTAAGATATGCAACTTAGTCGCCTATTCCATCTAAGATAGGTGATGTTAGGTGTATGTTTCTAGGAGCGAGAACACTGACAGACTCTTTCAAAGTACTAAAAAGCCCCTGACCGTCCTCGATGATGATTAATCAAAACGATTATCATTCCGAAGAGCGCTCCCAAGAGAGTGCCTACGATGCAGATAAGGGCGCGATTGGGACCGCTTTTTTCCTCGGGGACAACGGCGGGATCTAGCGTTTTGAAAACATATTCATCTCTCACCTCCGCCAGCATTACGGTTTCTGTCTGGGACTGTATAAGCTCAAAGAAGACAGTTTGTAATTCACGTAATGACGTATTTGAGACTTGTTCGGTGAGATACTCAATAGACTTTGACGCTTCGTTTACTTCTTGCGCTTTGACAGTTTCATTCAGGTCCTCAACAAGCCAAGTTACCCATCTTGCCGCGACGGTGGGCGATTCGTGACTTATCGACACAGTAACATATCCGCTTACACTATCTTCGCTGACCTTCAATATTTCTAAGAATTTTTCATGAGCTTCTATATTTGATGGGATTGAAGCACGAGGCGGGTCAACTTCTCTTACCCATTTACCGGTTTCGACTTCGTAAATATCTGCATCGTATTCAATTTTATCTGTTGAAATGTTCCAAGAGTCAACAGCCATTAATTCAGGAAGGATATTTCTACGCTTAACAAAATCGGCTATGAAAGCCCTAGAAGTGAGAATTTCTAAGCCCAATTGAGCAGCTGTTCCCTCTTGACTCGAAGGTAAAGAAATACCCGCAAGGCTTGCGAGACCACCATATTGCTTCATCAGGCCCGATATTCCACCGCTTGATTGCTCAGATGGATACAACTTGGCGCTAGCGGTATAAATATTATTCATTACCAATGAAGCTGCTACTGAGGCAACCGCTGCAATAGTAACGAAGACACTTATTAGCCATTTGCCGCCCCATATGACAGACAGAACTTCTGAAAAATTTATCTCGTCATCTGTGAAAAGTTGCTTTTTGGGCGTGTCCATCAGTTTTATAACCTCGCAACAGCAGCGATAGAGACCACCGACTGGTAAAGAACCTGCGTCACCTCACGCCAGTTGGCTAAGGAGTCTTTATACTGAGTGTTAATTGGAACTACTACAGTATCTCCAGGATCAATATCTTTTGTTTCGGTGGTAAAGCGCCAGAGATTCTGTTTTACAGTAATAACAGATCCGTTTGCTTTTACGATGTAAATACCCTTGCTATCAGCCCTCTGCGTAACCCCAGCAGAAAGTTCGATATAGTCCTCAAGCGATAAGCTTTCTCTGAAAGTATGTGTGCCCGCTCGCTGAACTTCTCCAACCACAGTTACCGTAGCAGAGCGTTCTGGCACTGTCAGGCGGTCACCACCACGAATAATAAGATCAGCATCTTCGTCGCCCGCTAAAGCAGCTGAAAGGTCTATTAGTAGACGGCCCTTCGCATCTAGAGAATCTAAAGCGGCTAATATATTTGTTATCTCCGAGATCCCTTGACTCGCGCCTTCCTCTGTAAGCAATTTCGAGGCATAGGTTGATTGAATTTCTTGTTTGAACTGTGCTGCTCGTTCTTTCTCTAGATCTGCAATTTCAACACGCGTAAAAACGGCTCCGTCGGAAGAAGCCGCCTCGGTTAAACCGCCTGCTCTTCGAATAACATCTGACAATTTCTCGTTTTTCGTGATGCGATACTCGCCCGGAAATTTAACCTCTCCCTCTATTGCCACTACGTCAGATGGAGACCAGTCCGGTATGTTCCTAACCGTGAGGTGGTCTCTACTCAATAGTTGAGAATCTATGCCACCCCGACGTCTTGTTAGATCGACTTCCCGGTATTGCGTGTCAATCTCGCCACCAGACCTTGATATTATCCGTCGTAGCTCGGCTGATTCTAAGAATGCTGAGTCAGTTAAGCCCCCAGCAGCGCCAATCAACTCGTTAATCGAAGCCCCTTTAGTTAAGGGATACGTGCCGGGAGCTCGCACGGCTCCAGAGACGGAAACCACTTGTACAGGCTCATTTTGTCTGGCTTGGCTTCTTAGCTTGTTAATGATCGGCTGTAAAAGTGTTTTGCGATCGTTAGGCGCGTCGGGCCTTGTAGCATCCAAAATTGCTGCGCTCGATTCTGTGGTGTCTGAGGCTATATCCGAAGTTACCAGCGAAAATACGATAATTTCGTCAAACTCTGCGAGCACTAAATCTGCGGGTGAACCAGGTGATCTCAACGCTTCATCGAGCCTGATAGCAATTACCTCGATATCTAGAAGTTCGTTTTTTTGCCTAACGATCAAGCCAAAACCAAGGTCTGAGTCGGGCAGCAGATCTCGTCTAGCATCACCTAAAATGTCGGTTAACCGTGTACCTTCAACCCACCCATAGGTGCCAGGTCTCGATACTGCACCGGTGACCGTAATGTTGCCTGTGAGGGCCTTTGCAATTTCGGGGACGAAAATCTCGTCGCCATCGTTAACCGGAAACTGCAGGTCAGATTCAGATGTCAGGTCAACACTTATCGCGATTTTTAGGCCGCTCTTTCTGTCATAGCGCGTAAGCAATGATGATGGCGCATATGCTCCTCGGCCAAACGATCCTGACATTTCGATAATATCAGCGATATTTTCGCCACCAAGTAACTCGTAGATTCGGGGTCTTTTTACTGAGCCAGTGACCTTAATTTCTGCCTGAAACGGCGGCACATAAACTACATCGCCTGATACGAGATTGATATCCTTTGTTGAGTTTCCTTTAAGTAGAAGTTCGTAGGCGTCAAATCGTGTATGAAGCGAACCATTTCGGCGTACCTCTATGCTACGTAAAGACCCTATTTCCGATATTCCACCCGCTTGATAGATGGCTTGAGTAATGGTTGTTAAGGCGCTGACGGAATATGCTCCGGGCGATAACACCTCACCAGCCATGAATATGTTAATTGCTCTTAGTCGGCCTATGCCCACTACAGCATTAACACCTATTAGCTCCTCCGCCACTCGGCTAGTAATGAGTGCCCTAGCATCCTCCAGAGACAATCCCGAAAGCGTCATGGGACCTAGCCGTGGAAACAGCACTTCACCTGACCTACCAATCTGTAGCTCAAACTGATCGTTCTCTTTACCAAAGAGTTGTATATCAAGATGATCACCGACGCCAAGTCGATAAGAATTTGGAACGGGGGCATTATCCGTAGGGGCAAAGGTTGATATTTCAGTTCGGAAAACGTCGCGCCCAAACCTAGCGACGTCGCTTGCTTCCCCTACCTCACTTTCTATTTCATCAATTTCGTAAATCTGATTAACATCATCCGTTGCAGAGGAGAGTGTCTCGCCAGGTGCCGCTAGTAAGAAATCATTTGGCGAAAACGAATCACTTTGAGGTAGGGAGATGCCGTACTGCTGGGCATATCTCCTTTGCTCTTCAGGCGAAAGGGACTGCAATTGTGCAATGACCTCGGGAGAGAGTGCACCGCGCAAATCTTGGCTAATCGCCAGCGCCGGAAAAGACAAAGCGATTAAAGATGCGAGAATCGCCAAAAGCCTTCGTTTACTCAATTTATTACTCTCCATCAGACAAAGCCATCACGTAATTTTCTTCTATTTTATGGTTACTTGGCCACCATAAAAGCTGAATTTATAAAAAACGCGCACTTCTTTAGATCCGATTCCTTTGGAAATGGCATTTGATTTTGGGTCAATGCGTGCTTTGGATACTGGATTTTTGAGCCATACCCACCAGTCTCAACGCGAAGTTAACCGAAGCAAAAATTCTGCCCTCTTGAGAAACACCTAATTATGGCAGGAGGCGGCTGTCTGGTTTGAAGGCGTCAAATCTTGCGGATCTCATATCCCAAAAAATATCTCCCGAGTATCCATCGAGCCGCTGCCCGCCATCTCTTTGTATAGGTCTCAGACGTGTTCCGAATGTACTCCGAGTTTTGGTACCAAATAATCCGTCGAGTGGAATCTGAAAAAAAAGGCCTTTGTCAAATGAGCCTTCGCCAAAATCTTCAAAGGGGACGTCGGTTAGTGTTGCCCAAACACCTACCTGCCAACCGTTTCTGAACGTTCGTCGTGCTTCAAAAGTGGCGCCTAAATCTTTTGCAAGGTATCGGCCCGCATGGACCGCTAAATCGTAATTGTAGAAAGGCGTCGCCCAATAAGCCGAGACATGGCCCGTTATTACATCATAGTCGAGAAGCTCAAAGCTTCGGTCATAGTCTCTTCGTTTTGCGTAGGCGAGGCTCATACCAAATGCAACTCTGGATTGCGTTGGCCAATAGAGAACTTCGCCCCCAGCTCCCACATACATAGTTTCCAAATAGCCACCAAAGGCCTTGTAATGCAACGATTTTCCAAGGGTGCCGCGACCTTCCAGAATTAGCTTCTCTAGGCCCGAATCTCCTTCAATGAGGTATCTGATAACATCTGATCGAACTCTCGGGAGAACAGAGTTCGAGTCCTGACGCTTACTCTCGTCAAAATTATTGTCGATATCGATCGCGATTGTAGACCTTATTGCCCAGTTATTACTGAGGGCATATTCAGCTGAGACGTCCGCAAAAACCTGATAACGCGCTGGGTCATCGGGGTCAAAAAGCTGAAACTTTGCCCTAAAGTTTACCTCTGTATTCACTTTGCTAGTGCGAAACGACGTCTGGTATTGAGGGTCAATGACCTCCCTGCCCGCCAGGATCTTCACTTGCCGTAGTGATGTTCTCGAATCAAAGGTCGGTGTTGAGGAGGGTCGAGGTACAATTATTGTCGCACTGCGATGGCCAACCTCCTCGGTTACAAAGTGAATCGAACGTACGCTTGGTGGTAGATGCAAGTCTGCAAGCGATGTGAGCCGGCCAATGGCATCCGCCCACAACGGGTAAGAAGCGTTACCGACCACTAGTTGGGCCGCTTCTCCACCATCGCTTATTTTAGCGGATATTAAAAATAGACCTGACCTCTCAACATCGTAGAGTAGCCGGTCATACCAGCGTTTTTTATTGATCTGAGGGGGAAGCGCCTCGGACGACAGATAGTAGCTTGATATGAAGTTATCTGGATCACGTCGCTCGGGTTCAGTGATGCTGTCAAAGTACGACCTAAAACCAAACCCGATTTCGTCTCCGTGCTGAAGGGAGAGACTCAGATCGAGGTTCTGGAAACCGTGCCATGTCAGGCCCGCTGACCAGGGGCTAGTTGGACGCCGTCCCCCCCTACTCACATCCCAATCATATTGGTCAGGGTTGTACTCGATCATCGCGGATAAAGGTACGCCCTCAAACGCATGGCTGATGCCGCCGAAGAACCCTACGTCAGAGCCGGAGAAAAAATTACCAACTGAGAGCTCCCCACCCACGCCAACATTCGCAGAGCGCGTGGTGAACCGATCGTCGATCGCCCTCAACGGGTTTTTAAGGTCGCCTTTACCTGCAAGCCGGCCCCACCCAACTCCCAAAGTGACGTCGGTGTTGCCAATCTGCTTGCTGGCAACGATGTATTCCGACCCGTAAATTCCAGTGCCCACGATGTCTCTGATGCCCACTGCGACTTGGGGTAAGTAGAGCTCCTCTTCCCACAGGCGGGCTTTTAGCTCGTAGTTTCGATCCCAGTGAAAAAACTGATTAAAACCGCTGTACCGAAACGTTGTCTGTAACCAAGGAGTCGCTTGGTAGGTGATTGAAAACTGTCTGTGCCTCTCATCGCGAGATACCGAAACAGCAAGTGTTCCATCCTCATCAAATCGGGCCGTTGGGATGTCTATGAGACCGGTTGTGCCGTAGTCGCTGCCGATTACCTCCTGAATAGGCAGTAAAGCCCCCAGCACCAAAGACAAAAATGGCGCCTTTCTTGCCCATAATCGTGGAGATAGAAACTGTAGCCTGCAGGCAAACTCAACTGAAAACGTCGACTTCATAAATAATTTTTCTTAAACCTATTAAGCCTGACAGCTAAGCACCGCGGTCTCGAGTTTGTAATGCTTCTGCAGTCTACCCTCTTTAGAACAGCTTTTGGATGATGCAGATCAAGCAGGGGTCCAGCGAACTCATCAAGCTTGGAGTCATTCAAAATCTTGGTTGCCATCCTGTGCAGTTAGTGTCGAGTCAGAGCGAGCCGTGTGTGCCAATCGTAATCTCAAATGCCTCGGGGCATAAGGCAAATGGAGTGCCGAGCATGTGAATGACGGGACTCGTCTGAGTTGTTTGGCCTCGTTATCCCAGCCAGATGAAGGTGTATGCTGTTGCCGTTATCAAACCGCATTCCCACGGCCTTGTATAAATCAGTGGCGTTGTTCATTCGCTAGCTAAATTACACTGTTGGAACTTCAATGCTGCAACCTTTGCCTCGACTGTATAGTGTCTCGTAAAAGAATTAATAGTTTAGGGCAGGGAGGATCAATGGAAGCATTTGGAATTGTGGGATTTGTGTTTGGACTTTTAGCGTTTCTTCGAACCGAAAAGCTCATCAAGAACCTTAAAGAGCAGGGCGTTCTAGATGAGAATTACAAAGCCGATTAATGGATAGGTCTGATTGATCAGAGGTATATCGAGAGGAATTAGGCAAACAAGCATGAAGAACAAACTCATGATTAGTCAGTCGATCTTTTGGGCGACCGCATTATTGGTGGTAGCCATCGTTGAAGACGCTCAACGTGCCGTGGTGATTTTGGCAGTGCTGGCCACTGTTGCTCTGGGTAGCCTTAATAACTTTTATAAGAAGTCGACTTAGCCCAACCACGTAAAAGAGAGTGCGAGAGCGCGATGTACATACCGCCAATTTTTAAGGAAGACGACCTTCAAAAGATCGCCGATCTGGTGAGAGACCACCCCTTGGGCTTGGTTGTCTCCTCAAATATGTTTACTTCTGATGGCGTTGTTTCCCACGACCCTCCCGGTCAAGGTGTTGTACCCGTCGCGTCGCCTCTACCCTTTTTCTTCACTAATGATGGCGACCAACCTTTATTGAGATCGCATATGGCTAGGGCTAACCCCCACTGGGAGCAACTGTCGAGAGTGGATGAGTGCTTAGTCGTTTTTCAAGGTGAGAATAATTACGTCAGTCCCTCCTGGTACCCCTCCAAGGACGAACACCATCGTGTGGTGCCCACTTGGAACTATGAGATGGTGCAGATGCGAGGAAGGCCTGTGTTGCGTGAGTCTTCCGATTGGCTTCACGAACAAGTAAATCACGCGACCAACATGTTCGAGCGCAACAGGGCAGAGCCTTGGCACGTGACAGATGCGCCCGACCAGTTTGTTGATTCTCAGCTGCGTGGAATTATTGGTTTAGAGATTGTCGTTACTGATATTCAGGCTAAGTGGAAGATGAGCCAAAATAAAAACAAAGAAGACTATGAGGGTGTTAAACGGGGTTTATGGGATGCTCGTGACCCCCATCAAAACGTCAAAATGGCCAAAAAGTTCTGATTGATGAGCCTATTAGTGGTAAGTGACTGCTTCTTAGATGGAAATTTGCAGATCTTGCGGTTCGTTTTGATGTAAGTATTGACACTACAGGCGGTTTTTTCTCGGGTATACTTGCCGGTTTCCATTTTCTGGCGCTCTTCATTCTTCGCGCCGAGTGAGGAAGCTCATGGCAAACGCCGTTGGTATCATTATGGGATCGCGCTCCGATTGGGGGGTGATGGAAAACGCAGCGAAAGTACTCGATGAACTAGGCGTGCCCTATGAGGCGAGAGTTGTTTCTGCGCACCGAACACCCGATCGTCTCTATGAATACGCGCGATCAGCAAGAGATCGTGGATTAAAGGCAATCATTGCGGGTGCCGGTGGTGCGGCCCACCTTCCGGGAATGACAGCGGCTATGACGCCCGTTCCCGTCTTGGGTGTTCCAGTTGATGCAACGGTATTGCAAGGCGTGGATGCACTTATGTCGATTGTGCAAATGCCTAAAGGCGTTCCAGTGGCGACTTTCGCCGTTGGTACTCCCGGTGCGATCAATGCAGCCTTGTTTGCTGCGGCGATGCTCGCTAATGAGAACGCGGCTATTCGTGATGCGCTAGATCGTTACCGCGAAGCACAATCTGCGGGCGTGCCGATTAATCCGTTTGACTAAACGCGAGAGGGTCAATGTCAAAACGTCTCGGAATTATAGGCTGTGGTCAGTTAAGCCAGATGCTGGGAGAGGCGGCTAATAGCCTAGGCTTTACCGTTGCCTATATGTGCGTTGATGAGACCCCTGTAGTCTCAGGCCTTGGTCCTATTTACTACCCTGATCAACTCGATGAGTTTCTAGATCAATGTGATGCGATTACGGTTGAGCGTGAAAGCTTGCCTGATGACATGCTCCGGTGTGCCGCTCACGTCGGTTTATCACCGAACTATGAGGCCCTCGTCGTGCTTAGGGAGCGCGATACTCAGAAAGCGATGCTAGATCAACTCGGCATCCCAACTTCACCGTGGTCATTAGTTTCATCCAGCGATCAGCTGGCGAGCGCCATGGATAAACTGCCAGGCGAATATGCTCGTTGCAAGCGTACCCTGGGTGGTTACGACGGCGGTGGCCAGTGGCGAGTTGATCGTGAATCGCTTGATAAAATTCCCGAAGATGCTTACCCCGTTATCGCCGAAGCGGAGATCGTGATCGATCTCGAGTACGCAATTATTATTGGTCGTGACGCCCGCGGCGAAACGACATGTTATCCAATGACTGAGAACGTCATGCGTGACGGTATTTTGATTGGCAGCTATGTCCCATCGGGAATAGACGAGGATAAGGCGGCGCTCGCAGTCGAATACGCGAATCGACTCGTTAAATCGATGAATTACGTTGGTGTGTTAGCGATCGAGTTTTTTCTTACCGATGGTGAGCTCATCGTCAATGAGATAGCGCCTCGGGTTCACAACACCGGCCATTGGACAATCGGCGCTGTAGGTGCAGACCAATTCACACAGCACGTTGGTTGCGTTATGGGCGAATCTGTCAGAGAACCGGTATTTACTGAGGCCGCTTCAATGGTGAACCTTCTCGATGATGTGCTTCCAGCAAAAATGCCCCAGGGCCCTATTCGAACCTTGATACAGACCTACGGTAAAGGCATCCGTAAAGGTAGGAAGCTGGGTCACATGACCCTTATTGGACCTGATGCTTCGGAGGTTAGACGCGAAGCAGCGCTTTTAATTTCAGAGCTTCACGATACATAAGCGGAGTATGCTGAAGCCCTTCAGTTAACGATAGGGGACGTGTTTATAGACATGGATACGACGCTACTACTGAGCACGGGCTTCATGTCGCTTTCGTATTTAGCACTCGCTTTCGTGATTACCCCTGCTAACGCGCGCTATTTGCTCGCGGGTTACAACACCATGAGTGAGGAGAAACGGCAGGCCTTCGATATTGATCGCTATCTAACAGATTTTTTTAAGCCTTTTTTTAAAAAGCTCACTTTCTTCCCGCCCTTATCCCTTCTGGCTTTAGCTGCTTTTCTTGAGACCAAGCAAGCGATAATCCTGTGGTCGATTATCCAAAGCTTGCCTTTTATATGGTTCCTTAGGAGGTCTTATGCCTTCCAGCGCTGATGTATTTCTTGAGCCCATTCATACACAGCACTTTTCGTTAGAAAGAATCGCTGAATCTGACTTCGAGTCGCTATATGCAGTCGCGTGTGACCCGCTGATTTGGGAACAGCACCCGGAGTCAAACCGCTGGCAGAAGGATATTTTCAGCGCATTTTTTTCAAACGGGCTGGCTAACGATCTTGGATGCTTTGTAATTCGTGAGCGCCTTGCACGGGAGATTATCGGTTCTACCCGATATTACGGTTATGAGAAGGAGGATCGGTGTGTCCGCATTGGCTTTACATTCCTCGCGCGAGAGCATTGGGGCACTTTTGCAAACCGAGAGATAAAAGACGCGATGCTCGCGCGGGCTTTTACGGTTTGTGAATCGGTGCTCTTCGATATAGGTCCAGAAAATAAGCGCTCAATAACCGCGGTAAAAAAATTGGGCGGTGTTTATAGTCATACAGAGTCACCGACTAAGGCAGTTTATATTTTAAAGTCGAGTCAATGGACCCCTGTTAATTGAGCGAATATAGCTGTCTGTTTTTGTAGGTCACACTAGGGAGAGCCTCTTTTGAAAACATCTCCGACAAAAATCAACTTCTGTCAAAAGCTGTCTCTATTTGACGAGCAATGGAGTCCTAAAGTCATTGCCGAAATGAATGACTACCAATTCAAGCTGGTGCGACTCGAGGGTGAGTTTGTTTGGCACCAGCATGAAGAAACCGACGAGACTTTTATTGTGCTCGAAGGTGAGCTCTGCATTGATTTAGAGTCAGGTCCTATAGAGTTGCGTGCGGGAGAGATGTTGATAGTCCCCAAAGGCATGCGTCACCGGCCACACGCCTCTTCTGAAGCTAAAGTGCTGCTTGTTGAGCCTCGCGGTATCGTAAACACTGGTGATGCGATTTCTGAGTTAACAGCCCCCCAAGACACTTGGATTTGAATCGGTCAAGGCGAAGAGGCGCTGTGTACAAAAGATGCAACCAAAGGAGCCCAAATGATGCCAACAGCGCTTTATTTCATTTTGGCGTTGCCCATGCTCTATGCTGGCTTTGTGCAGTCTTTTTGGGGAAATGACCCCTACCTTGGCTGGATGATTACCATGGTAGCTGGTGGTATTGCGGCGCACCCAATATTTTCAACCGCTGAAAAGCTAGGTTTGTCAGCTGGAAGGCGTGACTGGATGATCTGTATTTTGTTCTTGTTAACGATGTGGGTTTCTTTGGGGGTGGGCGAGCTGCCCGAGAAGACTGCAATGATGCTTCAGCAGTTTCCAGAGCCTGAAATTACTGGGATCTAGTTGACCGTTTTTCGTAGCCGCGCGTTCCGGAACTCACCGGCCTTTAGTTGCGCAATAATGGCGTTCCCCTCTTCTTCGCTTTCTATTCCCACAATTTGGACGCGATAAAAGAGTTCACCTGAGCGCGATTCGACGGCTACTTTCGCGTCAAACCCTTGGCCGTTAAGCGTGGAGATAACCTCGTCCGCACGCTCTCCGCTGTCATAGGTATCAACGAACACGAACCAATTGTCACGCATGGGTAGAGATCGGAGTCGAACAGGTTGCTTAGCTTCGGTCTGCCTCACGCTTTGTGTTTGGGGTGAAGTACGCGGTTGCTTGGCGACTTGTTGTTTGAGTGGCACAGGAGTTTTTACAGACGCCTGACTGATGTTGTTACTGTCTTTACCTATCCAGAAAGGTCCTGCCTTGAGTGTTTGAGCCATCCACTTAGACGCGGCTGTTGCGTCTGCTTTCGAGGAATACCCAGCTGCTCTCACACGATAATATGTTTGCCCATTCACTGTGGCACTCGCAATCGAGAGGTTGGTGCTGCTGATTTTGGCCCGCAGCAAAGATAAACGCTCATCCGCGACCGCGCGGCTTTTGTGGCTCTCAAGGTTGACGAACCATAAGCCGCCACTTTGATTGGGTGGCTTCGTTTTGGTTTCCGTATTGGGCCCTTGGTTGGATGGCTCGGCGGGCGCTGCAGCAACTTTTTCAGATTCTGTCTTGGTCAACGCCGATATCGCGAGCTGGGCACGTTCTGCCTCTCGATTCTTGAGCGCCTCGTTCTCGTCAGTAAGCTGATTGTTTTGTTGTTGCACTTCAGCGATTTGCTGCTGAAGCGCTTTGTTCTCAGCCACTAAGTTGTTGTCTTGGTTAGCTAGTTTGTTTTCCTCGCGCTTTATCGATCGAATCGTGTCTTTGAGCTCAGCAATTTCAGCTTTTGCAGTTTCCTGTGCGTCGAGCCAGAGCCCGCCCATAGCCCCCGCGACGACGAATCCAGCAATTGCAACTGCCCAGGGTAGCTTTGAATCGCCTTTTGCTTTTTCCGTATTAGCTTGGCCGTGGTCAGTGAGGATGGCGTCTGCGTCTGAACTTGTTGATTGCTCGGGCTCGGTGGCTTCCGTTGCCGATGCTTCATTATCTACTGAAGGTCCTCTCGCCGCTGGAGGCTCTGCACCCTTTGAGTGGTCAGATTTGGGAGGTACTTCGAAGTCATCGTCTTCAAGCCAGTCTGTGCTCTCGTCAATCTCCCCAGCCTCGGATGATGACTGTGGCTTCATCCCGTCCGCCCATTCAGAGGGTGGCGTGAGTACGCGTTTTTTATCGTCGTCTTTTTCGTCCATGCTGTGACCTCCAAAACCCGACGTAAGAGTAGCAGAAAGGCAGTTCATTGGTGCCGAGAGTGACGTGGTAAATGACGGTTTCTTGTACACTACCGATATGGACGTTTCAGACATTCTCGACGGCTTAAACGAAGCACAACGATCAGCGGTTGCTGCCGAACGCGGTAATCAACTAGTTCTCGCGGGTGCGGGCTCGGGCAAGACCCGAGTTTTGGTACATCGGATTGCGTGGTTGATTCGCGCTGAAGGTGTTTCTCCCTATGCCGTTATGGCAGTCACCTTCACCAATAAGGCTGCGAAGGAAATGCGTGGCCGTATCGAGGAGATGTTAGGTAGGCCCACCCATGGGTTATGGATTGGCACCTTCCACGGTCTTGCTCACCGGTTACTGCAGACACATTGGGCTGAAGCTGGTCTGCCGCAGAATTTTCAGATTCTTGATAGCGACGATCAGCTTCGTCTGGTGAAGAGAATTTGTCGAGAGTTGGGCCTCGACGAGGCGAAATGGCCACCTAGACAAGCGCAGTGGTTCATTAATGGTCAGAAAGATGAGGGGTTGCGTGCAAAGCACATCGACCCACCCATGGGAGACCTCTACACGAGGACTATGGTGCGGATCTATGAAGCCTACGAGGAAGCTTGTCAGCGCGGTGGCCTTGTGGATTTTGCAGAGCTTTTGCTCCGCGCTCATGAACTCTGGCTAAGGTCTCCGGAAACGCTTAAGCACTACCAAGATCGTTTTAATATTCTTTTGGTCGATGAGTTCCAGGACACCAACTCGATTCAATATGCGTGGCTTCGCGTTTTAGCGGGTGAAGCGATACCAGTGGTCGCCGTGGGTGATGACGACCAGTCAATCTACGGTTGGCGCGGTGCAAAAATTGAGAATATCCAGCGTTTTACGCATGACTTCAAAGATACGCAAACCGTCAGGCTCGAGCAGAATTACAGGTCTACCAAAACCATCCTAGATGCGGCTAACGGCGTCATTGGTCACAATTCAGGGCGCCTTGGCAAGGACCTTTGGACGGATGGTGACGATGGAGAGCCGATCAAACTTTACGCGGGGTTCAATGAGCAGGACGAGGCTCGGTTTATTGTTGAGCAAATCCAGTCTTGGACTGACGATGGAAATACACGTCGCTCGAGTGCCATTTTATATCGCTCGAATGCGCAGTCGAGGGTAATCGAAGAGGCACTGATTCGGGTTGGGCTTCCCTATCGCATCTATGGGGGCCAACGCTTTTATGAGCGCCTAGAGATCCGTAATGCGCTTGCTTACTTGCGGCTAATTATCGGTCGTGGTGATGATCCTGCACTCGAGCGGGTGATCAACACCCCAACCCGTGGCATCGGCAGCAAAACGATTGATGAACTCAGATCAGTGGCTCGCGAGCATGGCATTTCTATGTGGCAAGCAATCGGTTTAGTGCAGGAACGAGGGTTGCTTGCATCGAGAGCCCGCTCATCCTTGGCAGGATTCGCGGCTCTAATAAATGAGCTCGATAGCGAGACACTCGAGCTTCCGCTCGAGGAAATGGTAGAACACGTCATTCATCGGACGGGACTCATCGATTTTCACAAAGCTGAAAAGGGTGAGCGTGGTCAAGCGCGTGTCGAGAACTTGGAAGAATTGGTCTCTGCGGCTAAAACATTCAGAGCTGAAGACGAAACCCTGTCCCCGCTACAGCAGTTTCTCGATAGCGCCGCACTCGATGCGGGTGATAGTCAAGCTGACCCTTATGAGGACAGCGTGCAGATGATGACTCTGCATTCTGCAAAGGGTCTAGAATTTCCGTTCGTCATCCTCGCTGGGCTCGAAGAGAATCTGTTTCCACACCGGATGTCAGTCGAAGAGCCCGGGCGCTTGGAGGAAGAGCGAAGGCTTGCTTATGTGGGTATTACTCGAGCGCAACAAAGGCTTCTGATTACTTATGCGGAGAGCCGGCGGTTACACGGAAGTGAGACTTACAACACACCGTCTCGGTTTGTTAGAGAAATACCGCCTGATCTGATTGAAGAGGTCAGACTACACGGTGGGTTAACCCGCCCCCTTGTCGACAGACTGCAACAGCCTGTTGCGAGCTCGAATGACTCGGGATTGCGTTTGGGGCAACGCGTACTCCACCCTATGTTTGGTGAAGGTATGGTTCTGAATATAGAAGGTCGCGGTGCGAATGCGCGCATCGAGGTAAACTTTGCCGAGGGAAGTAAATGGCTGGTTTTGCAATACGCGAACCTGCAAGCACTGTGAGGCGTTCATGAAAGAGAGAACTGTTCTACCGATAGCTGTCGTTGCTCTACTGCTTTTGTGGGTTGGCACCTTGGGCCTTTGGGCACTTGATGCTCAACAAGAAGACCCTGTGGCAGTCGACGGCTCGCAAGTCGTGAGCACCGAACAAATCAAATGGAAATTGGTGACCACCTGGCCCAAAGGGTTGCCCGGTTTAGGTTCCGCCCCTGAGAATTTTGCCCGTCGCGTCGACGAAATGAGCAACGGGAGACTGAGCATTCGAGTCTACGGAGCTGGCGAAGTTGTACCCCCTTTCGAAGTCTTTGACGCTGTTTCGCAGGGTGTTGCGGAAATGGGGCACGGCGCCTCGTACTACTGGAAGGGGAAAATTCCCTCGTCTGTATTTTACACCGCAGTCCCCTTTGGCATGACGGCGCAGGAAATGAATGGCTGGTTGCACTACGGCGGTGGTTTGGAACTCTGGCGTGAGCTGTATGCACCTTTTGGTGTGCGACCGTTTGCCGGTGGTTCTACTGGTGTCCAGATGGCGGGCTGGTTTAACCGGGAGCTTAAGTCGGCTGAAGACCTCAAAGGCTTAAAAATGCGTATTCCAGGTCTCGCCGGTGAGGTTTTCACGGCCTCCGGCGGTACATCTGTCCGATTGGCCGGTGGCGAAATTTACACGTCTATGCAGACGGGGGTCATCGACGCTGTCGAATGGGTTGGACCTTATAACGACCGTACCTTAGGTCTTATGGAAGTCGCTGAGTACTATTACTATCCAGGTTGGCATGAGCCAGGGGCCATGCTCGAATTTACCGTGAACCAAGAAGCGTTCGATCGGTTGCCTGCAGACCTACAGGCTATCGTTGAAGGTGCCGCGAGAGCGACGAATCAGGACATGCTGGATGAATTCACTGCACGCAATAATTCGTCGCTGACCAGCTTGCTCGACGAATACGAAACAAAGCTTCGACCACTGCCGGACGACGTAATGGATATCCTGCACAGCAATGCAGTGATTGCTCTGGATAAGCTAAAGCAAGACGACCCGATGGCAGCAAAGATTTCCGCGTCCTATGAAGACTTTCTCGATGGTGTGCGCACCTACCACGAGATCTCAGAGCGCGCTTACTTGAACGCGAGAGACCGAGTGCTGCCGCCGATCTCGTTTACTGACCAATAGTCCGGGTTCGCTTCGCGTTATCGATTGCGACGTAAATAAACTCACCTTCGGTCACTTTGATGGGCTCTCCGTCGTGTTGAGAGTTTATCCACACCTCTATAAGCACGCGGACAGAGCTACGACCAATATCAAGAATATCGCAGTAGCAGCTTACGACGGCACCGACGTGAACCGGTGTCAGAAAAGACATACCCTGAACGGCTACTGTTGCAACACGACCTCTCGCTACCTCTGCCGCCGCTACGCCGCCCGCAATGTCCATTTGAGACAGCAACCAGCCACCAAAGATATCCCCGTTGGCATTGGTGTCCGCCGGCATTGCGACTGTCTGAAGCGCCAGTTCACCTTGGGGCCTGGGGTTTTCATCAATGGGGTTCATCTCTGTCTCCGAAAATAGTAGTCGTGACGTTACGTCTCTTGTCACATGTACTCTCGCTTTGACGCCTTAGATCAGCGCCCCATCATGCTGGGCAGCCAAGTGACAATGTCTGGCACTAGCCAAAGTGCGGCGAGCAATGCCAGCTGGACTAGCACGAAGGGAACGACGCCACGGTAGATATCGCTCGTGGCCACCGATTCGTCTGCAACACCTCGTAAGTAAAAAAGTGCGAAGCCAAAGGGCGGTGTCAAGAATGAAGTCTGCAAGTTAACCGCGATCATCACACCCAGCCAAATGGGATCAAAGCCCATAGACAATAGAATGGGTGCAACAATTGGAACCACGACAAAGGTGATTTCAATGAAATCTAGAATAAAGCCAAGCAGGAACATCACTAACATCACGATGAGAAGCGCGACATGCGGTCCTCCACCTAAGTTTTCAAAGAATGCCTCGATAATCTCATCACCGCCAAAGCCTCTGAACACGAGGGAAAAAAGTGCTGCACCAATCAGAATCAGGAAGACCATACTCGTGGTTTCCATGGTTGAGCGAGCGATCTCTCTGATGACTGTCGGATTGAGGGCAGACTTGTAAGTCGCGAGAACCATCGCACCCACAGCGCCAACGCCTGCGGCTTCGGTAGGTGTTGCCGCCCCTAAGATGATCGACCCAAGTACAACGGTTATCAGGGCAAGTGGCGGAATAATTGCGCCTATGACGTTGGTAGCTGCGGATCCCATATCGTCCTCCGGGGGAGGACAGCTTGCTGGGTTGCGCCAGCCGACGAAGAGCAAATAACTAAAATAGAGGCCTACCAGCACGATGCCAGGTACTAGCGAGCCTATAAAGAGATCTCCAACCGAAACGGTTTGTGTGTTGATGATGCCGCTTTGAAGCTGCGCCTGCTGATAGGCGGTCGACATAATGTCGCCCAGTAGGACTAATGCGATCGATGGTGGGATGATTTGGCCCAGGGTTCCCGTTGCACAAATGAGTCCGGTTGCGAGCTTGGGATCGTATCCCGCGCGCAACATGGAAGGCAGTGCAAGCACACCCATGGTAACGACCGTTGCCCCTACGATCCCAGTACTTGCCGCCAAAAGCGCACCGACAATAATCACCGCCATGCCTAATCCGCCCGTTCGGTTACCCAAGGCATTTGCCATTGCTGTGAGTAGCTCTTCAGCAATCTTTGCGCGCTCGAGCGTTACGCCCATTAGGATAAATAGGGGGACGGCTACCAGCGTTTCGTTGGTTATGGTGCCGAATATTCGCCCAGACAAGGCGGCAACGAAGCTGGCGTCAAAATGACCTGCAATGACGCCAAACGAGGCAAACAGCAACGCTGTGCCACCCAAGGTAAGCGCGACAGGAAAACCAAACAACAGCAAAAAACACACGCTTGCAAAGAGAGCAAGTGCTAACTCACCTTCAATCACAGACAGGCACCTCACTCAACTCAATTAGACCGCTGATAATCGCGCTTATCGCCTGTAATAAGAGAAGCACGGCCATGGCGGGGATCAGGGTTTTCAACAGGAAGACGGCGGGAATACCACCGGGTTCGGGGGAAGACTCCATGATCGACCAGCTCTCAGCAACATAGCCCCAGGAGCCAAAGATAATGAGTAGGCAGATGGGTGTTGTGAACAAGGTGTGCCCAAGTGTGTTTACCCAAGTCTGCTGCCGCGGACTGAAGTTACGATAAAAGACGTCAACGCGTACGTGTTTGTCTGCAAGTAAGGTGGGCGCAGCGCCTAACATAAATAAGGTACCGTGGAGGTAGAGTACAGATTCCTGCGCTGCGATAGCTCCCTGTTCAAACCCGTAACGGAGAATAACAACAGCTGTTGTAACAAGTGCCATTGCAATACTCGCAAACGCAACACCGCTGCCAATCGCGCGATTAGTGTGGTTGATGGTCTGCGCAAAAGTTGCCCAGTAGTTCACTGTGTTAACCCGTTTCTCAAGACGACGTTGAAGGTTATCATCGAGTGAACAGCAATTGCAGAGAGAATAACCGTGCTTACTGTACTGTCACCCGCAAAAACGCTTGATTACGACACGGCGCCAATGACTCAGTTATCCACCGTACCAAGGTTTATGGACCAATCAGCGCTTCTTGTTGAGGATGCGAGAGGCCTTAACCCTGACGATATTCGTGCCTTGATGGGCGTAAGCGAGCAGATCGCTCATTTAAATCATGAGCGGTTCATGAATTGGCAGTCCGAGTCCACGTCAGATAATGCCAAACAGGCAGTATTAGCGTTTAAGGGCGACGTTTATACGGGTTTGCAGGCGGAGTCGCTGTCTGAGGAAGATCTCACTTTTGCGCAGGATCGGCTGCGTATTCTCTCGGGGCTATACGGTCTTCTACGTCCGCTTGATCTAATGCAGCCCTACCGTCTTGAGATGGGGCTGAAGTTTGCAAATCAGCGAGGTAAAAACCTCTATGAATTTTGGGGTGCGCAGTTAACGGATACGCTAAATGACGATCTCGCCAGCGCGAACACAGACGTCTTGATCAATCTCGCTTCTAACGAGTACTTCAAAGCGGTGAAGCCGAAACTGCTCAAGGCAGATGTCATTACGCCGCAGTTCAAGGACCTAAAGAACGGCCAGTACAAAATGATTTCGTTCTTTGCGAAGAAGGCGCGTGGCATCATGGCGAGGTACATCATTGATAACCGTATTACCGAGCCTGAAGCATTAAAAACCTTCGCCGAAGCGGGTTATTACTACAGCGAAGCCGAGTCGAAGGGTGATCAATGGGTCTTCTTGCGCGATGAAGCGCCGGCTTAAGAGCTCTGCTGTTTAAAGGGGAGTAGCGTCGCCGCCTCATCACGATAACGGCGGACGTGGTCGCAGTCTCGCCGGCAAAAGTCCGCTACAGCGTCTTTGAGCCTTGACTCACCGATCCAGTGATTTGAATAAGTCAGCGTTGGTTCAAAGCCACGTTGAATCTTGTGTTCGCCTTGGGCGCCTGGGTCGAAGCGCGAAAGCCCCTTCTCTATGCAGTATTCGATACCGCGGTAGTAGCAGGCCTCAAAATGCAGGAAATCGAATTCTTTTAAACAGCCCCAGTAACGCCCGTAAAGTGTCTTGTCATCGACGAAATAGAGTGCTGCAGCGACAGGGTTTTCGCCTTCATGTGCGATGACCATGACGGTGTCTTCACCTAATGTCGGACAGACCTCAGTAAAGAAACCACCGGTTAAGTAGCCCTCGTGACCACTGCGCTTCAAATAGGTTGTTTGGTAGCAGTAGTAGAAGAACGCCCAGTCATCCTCTGAGATCTCGGACCCTGTTTTGGTAAATAAGCGGAGGTTCTGAGCGGCAATGGCTGCCCGCTCCTTTTTGAGTGCTTTGCGCTTTCGGCTATTAAACTCGCTCAAAAAATCATCGAAGCAGGAATAGCCGCGGTTAAACCAATGAAACTGTGTGGTCATTCGTTGAACCAAGCCGAGATCAGCTAATTCGCGTGATGCCTCTTCTTCCGGAAATAGAATGTGCCAGCTCGATATGTTCTCTGACTCACACCAGTGGGAGACCGCGCGAACAAAGCTGGGTAGCGCGTGCTCGGTGGTTTCATCGGTCCAAATCCGTGGGCCGGTTGATGGTGTGAAGGGAACCGCCGTTACAAGCTTGGGGTAGTACTCAAGACCACTTCGATGCCATGCGTCTGCCCACGACCAATCAAACACGTATTCACCGTAGCTATGGCTCTTAAGAAATCCAGGTGCCATTGCCAGGGGTGCATCACCCTCGTTTAACATGAGGTGGCAGTTTTGCCAGCCTGAGTTACCGCTCGTGCTACCAGACGATTCCAATCCTTCCAAAAAGCCATGCTTTAGGAAGGGATAGCCCGATGAAAATGCCTGCGCCCATTCATCAGACGGAAGGTCTTTTACATTCGGAAAAATTCGAAGTTCCACGCGGCTACCGGTTTGTTTGCATCGTTATTTATACGGGGAAGATCGCAAAGTGTCCCAGCAGACCTGCAGCGACAATGAGGCCAATCCATTTACTTTCGTTGAACGCTTGAAAACATTTTTCGCGCGACCGATCACCAATAAGTTGTTGGTGGCGCAGAAATAGACCAGCAACCAGTGCTATGGAGATGTAATAAATGAGGCCAAGATCGAAGCTGATGCCCGTACCTACAAAGCAAGCCAAACAAAATAGCTGCAATAATAAGATAATGCGCGTGTCTGCCTTGCCGAATAGGATGGCGGTAGATTTGATGCCAACTTCAAGGTCATCCTCGCGATCCACCATCGCATACTGTGTGTCATACACCACTACCCACAATAGATTTGCCGCAAACAACCACCAAAGGCCTGTGGGCAACTGGTTTTGTGCTGCGGCGAAGGCCATTGGGATACTCCAGGAAAAAGCCGCTCCCAGCACAACTTGTGGCAGGTGGGTTATCCGCTTCATAAAGGGATAAACGATTGTCAGGATGCCACCAATGATCGAGAGCTGTACCGTCAACCAATTAATCTGGATGACTAACCAAAGCGCAACGGCGAGGAGTAACACCAGCAAACTCATCGCTTCAAACACCGATATCTCGCCTGTAACTAAGGGCCTGTCGCGTGTTCTTTCAACGAATCCGTCTAGATTTCTGTCGGTTAAGTCGTTGGTGGTACAGCCTGCGGAGCGCATAACAAAAGCGCCCACAACAAAGGTGATAAAGAGAAACAGAGTTGGCAAGCCTGATGAGGCAATAATCAGTCCCCAAAGCGCTGGTGCCAATAGCAAGTACGTACCGATTGGCTTATCAAAACGCATAACGCGTAACAAAGCAGCGAACTTTCCGGATGTGAGCGCGGTCATGATTTAAAGCCTATACCAATAGCTGTAAATGTTAGCTGTAAAACGGGATGGCAAGAAGCTGTTAGCAGTGATTAAGCACTTCGGTTGTTATTAAACATGTGCAAAAGCCTCAAGCGTGCGCGTCCAGCGCTGCTCAATTTTTTCTGCGTGAGTTGAGTCTGTCCTCACTATATTCGACGCGATGGCTTGCGCCTCCTCCAATAAATAGTTGTGCTCGGGTAATTGAGCAACACGAAACGAGGAAATGCCGGTTTGTCGTGTACCCAAAACTTCGCCAGGTCCTCTGATCTCAAGGTCTTTCTCGGCTAATACAAAGCCGTCCTGAGACTCGCGCATAACCGTCAGTCTATCGCGAGCGGTTTGACTGAGCGGCGGTCGATACATCAGTAAGCAGTGACTCTCAACGGCTCCGCGTCCTACTCGACCTCGCAGCTGGTGAAGCTGGGCGAGCCCAAATCGCTCCGCATTTTCAATGATCATTAGACTGGCGTTTGGAACGTCGACGCCCACCTCGATGACCGTGGTCGCTACCAAAATATCCAAGTTTCCATTAGCAAAAGAGGCCATTATGTCCGCTTTCTCCTGACTAGAAATACGACCATGTAGAAGTCCAATTTGGAGATTGGGGAGCGCCTCGGTTAGTTGCGCGGCTGTGACTTCTGCTGCGTTGGCGTCCAGTGCTTCGCTCTCTTCAATCAGTGCGCACACCCAGTAGGCCTGACGGCCTTGCTGGCAGGCATTTCCAACACGCTCGATAACGCTTTGCCGACGTTCGTTATCGATCAGTACGGTTGTTATGGGCTTGCGACCCGGAGGTAGCTCGTCGATCGTCGAACAGTCCAAATCAGCGTAGGCGACCATCGAAAGTGTTCTGGGAATGGGCGTGGCGGTCATCGTGAGCTGATGTGGGGTCACTTTATTCAACCCTCGTTGTGTGAGCGAGAGCCGTTGATTGACACCAAAACGGTGCTGCTCGTCGACAAGCACAAGCCCCAAGGATTTGAAGGCAACCGTTTCCTGAAATAAGGCATGTGTTCCAATAACGATGTCCACCTCGCCCGCTTCGATACTTTCAAGCGCTGCTTTTCGTGCTTTTCCCTTTACCTGCCCGGTGAGCCAGAGAATGTTTATCCCCAAGGGCTCGAACCACCTCTGGAAGCCAGAAAAATGCTGTTCGGAGAGCAGTTCCGTCGGTGCCATCAAGGCAACTTGATGTCCTGCTTCAACCATATGCGAAGCCGTTAAGGCAGCGACAAGCGTCTTTCCGGAGCCAACATCGCCTTGCAATAAACGCAGCATCGGCGTTGCCTTGCACAAGTCAGCCAAGATCTCTGAACAGACCCTCGTCTGTGCCTTTGTTAGCTCAAAGGGTAGTTCAGCTGTAATCGCCGAAGCCAGCTTCCCCTTTGATGTTACAGAGATGGCTGTTTTTTGATGTACTCGCGCACGTCGAGACAACAGTGATATTTGATGCGCAACAAGCTCTTCCAGTGCTAAACGCAGTTGTGCTGGATGTTCGCCGGCAATAATGGCGGAAATATTAGCGTCAGGTGGTGGTCGATGCAGAAAACTGATCGACTCGGTAATCGATGGGCTGTTATCGGGGAGAGCTTTAAGAAGGTCCTCGGGCGGGTTCTGGGTCAAATAGGTCAGGGCTTGGCGGGTCAGGTTGCGCATGGTGGACTGCCCCATTCCTTCGGTGACGGGATAGACTGGCGTAAGAGCCTCTTCTAGCTGTGGTTCCCGATCACCGACAATATACTCGGGATGCGCAAATTCGGGGGCTCCCGCCACTAGCCGCGGTTGCCCGAAGAGTGTGATGGTGTCGCCGACTTTCAGCTGAAGTGCTTGGGCTCGACGGAAGTGGAAGAAACGTAAAGTTACTAATCCGGTGCCATCATCTACTTTCACAATCAGGGTGGGTCTGCGGCCTTTGGCAATACCCGAGGCCCGTATCGTGCCTCTCACTACCGCATCGATTCCTTCCCTCAATTCACCTATGGATGTAAGCCGAGTTTTGTCTTGGTACCTGAGCGGGAAGTGAAACAGTAAATCCTCAACTGACTTAAGCCCCATGGACTCAAGCTTGCTGAAAACTTTCGGGCCAACGCCTTTGAATTGTCGGAGTGGCAGTTGAAGAATATTGTTCGACACAGTGAGCTTCGGTTAACTTGCTCTTTGATAATAGCGGGACAAAGGTACACAGGTGAAGACTCCAACGGTAATGTTCATAGGTTTCGGCGATCTCGCTAAACGTGCCCTGCCTCACCTTTTGGAAATCGCTAACGTGATCGGTGTTTCGCGTCGCCCAGAACGTTTGCCCGGGGGTTTGAGCCACTGTGTTTATGGCGACTATGGATCGCTAGGGGGCTTGGAAAAAGCCGCCGAAATTAAGCCCGATTACCTGATTTTCACGCCGGTGCCTGCGAGTCGTGATATCGCAGGCTATCAGCAGGGCTATGCAAAAGCTGCCGAGCATATTGCTGTGGCAGGCTTGCTAAAAACGGCCCGACGGGCCATTTTCGTATCATCAACGCGTGTTTATGCAGAGCGAGCTGGCGGCTGGGTGGATGAGGAATCACCGTTGGCCGCGGGAGATCCGTTTGTCGATGCTTTACTTGCGGGGGAGGCCTGTTTTCGACGCCACGCGACCACCACAGTAGTCCGGCCAAGCGGTCTTTACGACGGCGCGAACCCGATTATGTTGCGACCAATACTAGAGGGCTTGTCCTCGCGGATCGGGAGCGGCTTTACAAACCGGATTCATAGAGACGATGCAGCGAGTGTCATTGCTGAGCTGATACAACGTGATCTTCAGGGTAAGCGCCTGCCCGCGACGCTTAACCTAAATGACAACACCCCGGTGACGACAGAGGAGCTAGAGGCTTGGTGTTTTCAACAGCTTGGTCGTGAGCCTAGGGGGGAACGAGATAACCAGCCTCGTGCTAATCGGCAAGTCAGTAATGCGAAGCTGCAATCAATGGGTTTTTCACTTCAGTATCCCAGTTTCCGAGAGGGCTATGGGGATGCTTTGAGCCAAGCAACGAAATAGTCTGGCCTTTGGCTGCACGCTAAAGCGGCTTTCCTATAAAAAAATGAGTGATCAAATAGCTAGGATGGCTTCAATTTCGACCTGCACCCCTTTTGGGAGTGCTGCAACCTGCACACAGGCCCGAGCCGGGTAGGGCTCGCTGAAGACCTCAGCCATGACACCGTTGACCACTTGGAAGTTGTCTAAGTTGGTAAGTGAAATGTTAATCTTTACCGAGTTATCCAGGCTCCCACCAGCAGCTTCTGCAATCGCTTTTAAGTTTGCAAAAACTTGACGGGTTTCCGCCTCGATGCCACCTGTAACGATTTCCATCGTTTCAGGATCAAGAGGGATTTGACCCGAGATCCAGACAGTATTGCCAACCTTAACTGCCTGAGAATAAGGGCCAATGGCTGATGGAGCGGCTCCTGTACTGATAACTGCGCGATTGTTCATGGTTTTACCTGTGATGACAAAGCGTTGGTGTGATTAACGTCGACTGCACCGGACGACTTTGCGAACACCTTCCATAACGCGAATACGCTTCATGACGCGAGCAAGGTGGACGCGGCTATTAAGCTGCAGCTCTATGATGATATTTGAAAAATGAACGGATTCGTCCTGCGTTGAAATCCGCTCGATGTTAAGGCCAATGGCGCTAAGTTTTGTTGCTAAGGTGGCAATCATGCCACGCTGATTCGCCATTTCGATTCTCAAAGCGACCGGGTACGCCCCTTCGATTTGATCATCCCACCTTAAAGGCATGAGCCGCTCGGGCTGCTCACGCAAATCGTCAAGATTGCGACAATTCTCACGGTGTACGACAAGGCCACGGTCCGGACTAAGGAACCCCTCGATCGGATCCCCAGGCAGCGGACAGCAACATTTTGCATAGACCAGAACGTAGCCTTCCGTGCCCTTAATCTCCATGGCACTTTGGTCATTCTCAAGTGATTTTCCTGATTGACCCAGCAACGTCGCGGCAACGACCTGCGGAAGCTGATTACCTAGCGCTAAATCAGTGAGAATAGTTTCGTAGTCCATTCCCGGATACGTTTCTTTTACTCGTGCTTCGATGTCTTTATCTATGAGATCTTCAGGCGACAGTGCTGCCAAGGCCTTTGTTAGAAGTTTTCGGCCAAGTGCAACAGAGTCTTCACGCTGCTGTTGTTTCAGAAAATGACGAATCTGGGATCGTGCGCGGGCAGTCACGACGAAATTAAGCCACGACGGTGTGGGCCTTCCTGCCGGAGATGTAACAATCTCAACGCTCACTCCGCTTTCAAGTGGCTCTGATAGAGGCGCCAATTGATTGTTGATTCGGCAGGCAACACACTGATTGCCAACGTCGGTGTGTACGGCATACGCAAAATCGATCGCACATGCGCCTTTTGGAAGTTCCATAATCTTGCCGCGCGGCGTAAAGACATAAACTTCGTCTGGAAACAGATCGACTTTGACACTTTCGATGAATTCCAGCGAATTACCTGCTGTCTGCTGCATCTCCAGCAAGCCCTTAACCCACTCACGAGCGCGCATTTGTGGAATATTGGCGCTGTCTTGGTTGCTCTTATAGAGCCAGTGAGCGGCAATGCCGTTGTTCGCCATATCCTCCATATCGCGAGTGCGAATTTGGATCTCAATCGGCACACCGTGCATGCCCCGTAGAACCGTATGAAGCGACTGATAGCCATTTGCCTTGGGGATGGCTATGTAATCTTTAAACTCACCCGGTACCGGTTTGTACAGTGAATGAACGACGCCCAATGTGCGATAGCATGCATCGACATCGTCAACAATGACCCTGAAAGCAAAAATATCCATGATGTCTGAAAAGGATTTTCGCTTTTCACGCATTTTCGAATAAATGCTATAGAGGTGTTTCTCACGACCAACAACCTGGCCTTCAATGTGATCGCGTGTGAGAGCCTGCTCAATTTGCTCTGTGATGTCTTCGATAAGCTGCTTTCGACGGCCTCGAGCGGCTTCCCGAGCCGCTTCTATTCTCTGAGCGCGCATTGGATAGAGTGTACGTAGGCCGAGATCTTCGAACTCCATGCGTACTTCGTTCATGCCCAATCGTGTTGCAATCGGCGCATAAATATCGAGAGTTTCGTTGGCAATCCGTTTTTTTGCCTCGGGCTTAAGTGCTCCTAAGGTGCGCATGTTGTGCAGTCGATCGGCCAGTTTCACGAGAATCACTCGAATGTCTCGCGCCATTGCCAGAGCCATTTTCTGGAAGTTTTCGGCTTGTTTCTCTTCCGCACTATCGAATTCAACGTGGGTAAGCTTACTTACGCCATCGACGAGATCCGCTACTTCCTCGCCGAATTGCGTGCGTATATCTTCTTTGGAGACACCCGTATCCTCAATCACATCATGCAGTAATGCTGCCATGATGCTCTCGTGATCCATGTGCATTCGGGCTAATACAGTAGCGACGGCTAATGGGTGAGTTACGTAGGGCTCACCTGTTCTCCGAGCCTGGCCGTAGTGGGCCTGTTCCGCATAAAAGTAAGCGCGTTTTATGGTGTTTACTTGCTCGGTAGGAAGGTAGGCGTTGAGTATGTCCTCAAAACCGGTCAGCGACTGGCGCTGATTGTGTATTGGGAGCAGCTGGGGTCGTGATGTTGTGTGGAGCCCTAACCTTCGAGACACGTCGGTTAGTGAGGCCCCAAGTGCTTGCAATGGCGTTGACACTAGCTGTGGCTTTTCAGCTGTGGCCTGACGGCTTAAAGTACGGGCGTCTCGAAGCTAGCGGCAAACTCTTCTTCAGCTTCGAGCTCATGTTCGCGAGCCATCACGTCGGGTGTAATCAAGCCTTCGGCAATTTCGCGAAGCGCCAATACCGTGGCTTTGTCCGAATCGACCTCTACGAGCGCATCCTTGCCGCCTGTGCTGAGTTGGCGAGCTCGCTTTGCGGCAAGTAGCACCAATTCAAAGCGGTTGTCGACATTATCGAGGCAATCTTCAACGGTAACGCGTGCCATGTGAGTGTCCTGAAATATAAAGGGCGCGCAGTATATCGAGTGGATACTGCACTTGTCGATAGTTGTAGTCGGGTCACTCGCCCAGCAAATCCTCGATGACTGAAGTGAGATGTTGCGATTGATGATACTGTGACAATTGCTGGCTTCTAACGATGGCCTGAAGGTCGGAAAGCGCCGTTTCAAAATTATCGTTGAGCACAATGAAGTCGGCGTTAGCGTAGTGCGAGATTTCATCGCGAGCTGACTGCATTCTTCTTTCGATAACACTGGGCTCATCTTGACCGCGCTGGGTGAGACGGTCACGTAACGTTGCCGTCGATGGTGGCAAGATGAATATCGCCACGGAGTCTGGCATTTGTTGCTTTACCTGACTGGCGCCTTGCCAGTCAATTTCCAGGATCACATCCACGCCTTGGTTCAGTAGCTCAATCACACTCTGTTTGCTAGTGCCGTAAAAGTTGTCAAATACCTGCGCCCATTCGAAAAACCCCCCTTGCCGCTTGATATCATTGAATTGGGCTTCTGAAATAAAGTGGTAGTTGATGCCATCTACCTCTCCGGGACGTTTTCGCCGGGTCGTGTGAGACACTGAGACTGATAGGTCGTCGTTGGCCTCCACGAGCGCCCTGACAAGCGATGTTTTTCCAGCGCCACTAGGGGCTGAAACCATATAGAGTTGCCCACTCATTTTTTCAATGTCACTCAAGGTTTTGCACCTGCTCTCGCATCTGCTCTATCAGCACCTTTAGCTCTACTGAGGTATTGGTTGTGATAAGTGAGGTTGTTTTGGAGCCGAGTGTATTTGCCTCGCGATTTAGCTCTTGCATAAGGAAATCAAGCCTCCTTCCGCAGGGTTGGTCGCTTTGCAGTGACTCATCAATCGCCTCTACATGGGCCTCAAGTCGATCCAGCTCTTCAGCTACATCGGACTTGTTAGCGAGATAGGCTAGCTCTTCTTCGAGCCGCTTCTCCTCATGGACGGTATCAAGCGCTGCGATTCGTTCGCGGAGCTTGGTTTGATGCGCGTGATTGAGTTTCGGTAGTTCATCGCGATAGGTTTGGACGATGCTCGTAATTGCGAGACACCGCTCCTTCAACATCGCTTCAAGGCGCGCACCTTCGGATGTTCTATGCGCTACTAACGACCCTAGTAAGTCAGGTATGCAATCAAGACAGCTAGCCACTAGGCTTTCTGTATCTGTTTCCTCACTAACCAAGATGCCTGGCATCTGTAGTATGTCTAACGTCGATGGGGCCTGCGAATTTGGCACGGTGTTGCGGATAGTTTCTAATGCCTTCTCCATTTGCTGCAGCTTTTCGACGTTAATGTGTGCCTCCCGGGCACTGTCATCGCGTTCGAGCCTTATTGTTAGCTCAACCTTACCTCTCGCTAAGGCGTTATTAATAGCGGCCCTGATTTTTGGCTCTGTTGTTTTTAACACCTCGGGGATTTTCAGCGTTATGTCGAGGAAGCGGCTGTTGACAGATTTGCACTCAAATGACAGTTTCCACTCGCCCAGGGTAGTGGTTTGATTGGCAAAGCCCGTCATGCTTTGTGCCATGGAAAACTCCAGCGTTTAGCAAAGTGGTAAGTCTATCAAGTAGACTCTCTCGGAACATCTATTGCGATGGACCCTTTAAATAAAAGGCAAGAAATGACAGCAAATTCCTATGAGAGACCCAGCGGACGCCGCCCAGATCAGATGCGAGACGTTTCGTTTGAACTTGGATTTACCAAGCAGGCAGCGGGGAGCGTTTTGGCATCGTTTGGTGATACCCGCGTCCTGTGTACCGCCTCTATTAGCGAGGGTGTACCTGGTTTTTTGCGTGGTAAAGGACAAGGCTGGTTGACGGCTGAGTACGGCATGCTGCCCGGCTCCACCAACTCCAGAGTTGATAGAGAGGCAGTTCGAGGAAAACAAAGCGGTCGTACCGTTGAAATCCAACGATTAATAGGGCGGTCGTTACGCGCAAGTGTTGACTTAAAAAAGCTTGGTGAGCGGACGATTACGATTGACTGCGATGTGCTTCAAGCCGATGGGGGTACCCGAACAACAGCGATCACGGGAGCAAGTGTCGCTGTTGTTTCCGCTTTGAACTCCCTTCAGCGAACTGGTGAATTGAAGACAGATCCACTTAAGAGCATGGTATCTGCTGTATCGGTGGGAATGTGGCGAGGAATGCCAGTTGTCGATTTAGACTACCCCGAGGACTCGACGGCTGACAGCGATATGAACATTGTGATGCTTGCTGATGGCGGTCTTATTGAAGTGCAGGGTACAGCAGAAGAGAAGGTGTTCAGCCGAACTGAATTGAATGCACTGTTAGACCTTGCAGAGGCTGCAGGTACCAAGCTTAATGCAGCTCAACTAGCGGCACTTGCTTCATCATAGATTGATGTCGTAGTCGATAATGACGGGTGCGTGGCTAGAGAAAGCCTCTTCGCTCTCGACATAAGCGGCCGTAACGCTTTCGGTTAGCCCATCCGAGATAATGTGAGTGTCCGTTCGCAAGCCTGGCTTGTCATCGCCCTCAGGCCACCAGGTGAAATCCTCTTCCTCGTGGTCGACTTGCCGGAAGGCATCGCTATAGCCTGATCTATAGAGAGACCCCAGCCAGTCTCGCTCCTCGCTGCTGAAGCCAGGTAAATCCAGCCTGTTTCCGGACTCTTCTGCGTCTCTAGGTTGCCACGCGAGCTCCCATCCACCGCAGAGGATAAATTCGCGCTTTTTGTTGCGCACTTTCTGTAGGTGGCTGCTCAGCTGATTAAGGAAATTCATCTTTTGTGTGATATTTTCTGACCTCGATGAAGGCACCAAAATACTGCCAACACTGTATTCGGCGTAATCTGCTTGTATATACAAACCCAGCGGGTCGTAGTCCATGAAACCCAAGCCAAACATAATGGCCTTTGGCATTTCTCGACAGTAAATAGCCACGCCGTTAATTCGGTGGTCATCGTAGTTGTCGGCAAAGTAAGCGTGGTATTCGCTTGGAAAAAAATCGTTTGACGTCAGGGAATACTCGGAGCAGCGGGTATCTTGTAAGCAGATAATGTCGGCGTCTTGCTGAAATACCCATGGCACGAGCCCATCTGCGTGAGCTCGCTCAAGGCCATCTACCACCAGTGATAACACCTTCATTTCTGTTTCCCAATTACCGACGGGGGTATACTACGCCAGTTGGTTTACGACTTAAAACGTCAGAACACCGCTAGGTTAAATCTTTACCATTATATATTCGCGTTTCATGGGGGCGTTTTGATGCAGGAATCAGAAAGCAAACATCAGTTTATCGAGCTCGCGATTCGTTTTGGCGCGTTAAAGTTTGGGGAGTTCACCTTGAAGTCGGGCCGTGTTAGCCCCTATTTCTTTAATGCGGGCGTCTTTTCGACTGGCGAGGCGATGGCAACATTGGGTGCTTGTTATGCTGAAGCCGCAAAGCCGATGCTGGAGGGACTGCATGGACTATTCGGACCTGCGTACAAAGGCATTCCGCTCGCGACCGCTACGGGGATGGCGTTGCATAAGGAGCAGGCCAAAGATCTTGCAATTACCTTTGATAGGAAAGAGCCAAAAACCCATGGTGAGGGCGGTGTTTTGTTAGGCGCCCCGCTTGAGGGGAATATTCTCATTATTGACGATGTGATCACTGCGGGGACTGCGATTCGTCACTCAGTTGACCTTATTAAAGACCACGGTGCTACTCCCGTTGGTGTTGTCATTGGCTTGGATCGATGCGAGCGTGGTGTTGGCAATCGATCGGCAGTGGATGAGGTTCAAGCTTCCTTGGGTTTAAATGTAATGTCCGTGATTAATATGCATGACATTATTGATTGGCTCGAGTCTCAGCAAGGTCTTGAGGCGAGTTTGCAAAAAATGAACGCCTACAGGGAGCAGTATGGTGTTTAAACAACTAACCGTTTTCTTTGCACTTTTTTTCACGGGTACAGCACTCGCCGAAAACCTTTATCGGTATAAGAATGATGATGGCGTGACCGTCGTCGGCTGGCATGTGCCCGCCAAGTTCGCGGGGAGAGGATATGAGGTACTTAATCCTTTAGGTGAAATAGTTAAAGTGGTGCCTCGCCAGCTCAGCGGATCGGAATTAAACGATAAAGACCTTGTGGAGCGTTTAGAGCGAAATGCTAAAGCGGAGCGTGCACGACTGGCTGAGTGGGATCAATTCCTCCTGCTAAGGTACAGCACGGTGGAGGATATTGACGCGGCGCAAGACCGCGCGCTCAGCGAGCTGCAAATACGGCTCTCCATTCTTGTAAGTAATCAACGTGTCGCCAGAGGGCGCTTGGAGACCGCTTTAAGTCGTCTCGCGGATATTGAGCGCCGGGGAGAATCAGCGTCACAGGAGGACTTAGAAGTGATAGACAACCTGAGAGCGGAAGTTGCCGCTGTCGGGCGATCAATAGAGGAGCGCCAAGGTCAGGTCGCCGGCGTGAATGAAGACTATGCACGGGATCGAGAGCGGTTCGTGCAATTACAAGATGTGGTTCTGTTGCGGAGATCGCTTAGCCGCGATCGAGCCGCTCGTGATAATTAACGACCGCTTGGTACTTCAATAGCAAGCGCGCTCGTTGAGATCCTCCATTGATCATCCCAACCCTCGGTTGGTGATTGCGCGAAGCGAGATCGTACAAATTGCGCTACTCTGCCCTCCGCGGTGGCAAGTAACATATTCGCTGCAACATTGACGGGTATCGCTGTCCGCCAGCCCTCCTCTACTTCTGCCAAGCGCAGGCACTGACGCAATTGAGTCTCTATGCGGTCATACACTTGGCTCGCTCGGTCGCGAAGCCGTTCGTGCTCTCCCATAAGCGCATCGCCACTCAGTATTCTTGTAATTCCCGGATTTCGCTCACAGAAGATTAGGTAAAGCGTCAAGATGTTTTTGCACCGCGCTAATTGATTGGACTCTTCGTTAAGAATCTGAGTGATACGAGTGAATAGAGTGTCTTCCACAAAGTCGATTAGCGATTCATACATTCGCGTTTTTGACGGGAAGTGTCGGTATAAAGCTGCCTCTGATACACCAAGGTTGGCTGCTAGTTTTGCAGTTGTAATTTTATTGCCTGGGCTGGACTCGAGCATTTCAGCCAAAGTTTGAAGGATTTGTTCTCTTCTACCGCTTTGTTTTTTAGGCATCGTGTCCGCCGGGAACCCTATCTTATTGTGAATTTTATGGGTCAACCGTACCCATCGTCTTGTTCGTGATCAAGGTGCCAATGCCTTCATCACTAAAGATTTCGAGCAGTGTTGCATGGGGTACTCGCCCGTCTATTATGTGAGCGCTAGTGACACCTGCTCTGACTGCATCCATGGCGCAGCGAACTTTCGGCAGCATGCCGCCGGTAATAACTTTATCCGCGATAAGCTCATCGACTCGTTGGGTCGTCAGGCCAGTTAACGTGTTTCCTTCCCCGTCCAGGAGCCCCGTAACGTTGGTCAATAACATCAGCTTTTCGGCTCGCAAAACTTCGGCGAGCTTTCCAGCAACAAGGTCTGCGTTGATATTGTAGGTGTTGCCATCGGCGCTTCCTGCTACGGGTGCGATGACAGGAATATAGTGACTGTTGGCCAGCATAGTAAGGATGTCGGTATCAATACTCTCAACCTCACCCACCAAACCAATATCTTCTGCACCTTCACCTGCTAAATGCTCCGAAAGTGCCTTCGCTCGGATTAACTCGCCATCTTTACCCGTAATGCCTACAGCCCTGCCGCCGTTTCTGTGGATGCTATCTACAATTTCTTTATTGACGGCAGCGCCAAGCACCATCTCCACAACATCCACGGTTTCCTCATCGGTAACTCTCATACCTCCGACAAATCGCGACTCGATCCCTAGGCGACTCAATAACTGTCCAATTTGAGGGCCGCCGCCATGCACCACGATTGGGTTCATGCCTACCAGCTTCATAAGAACCACATCACGAGCGAAACTTTCATGGAGCTCAGGGTCCGTCATTGCGTTGCCACCAAACTTAATCACCATGGTTTTGCCGGTGAAGCGCTGAATGTAAGGCAGTGACTCGGTGAGGACACGAGCGAATTGTTCTGCATCCGTTCTATTCAATGACATCGCCTAGGAGCTCCTAGATGTTGGCAGGTTGAGTGAAGGTTGTGGGAGAGCTAACTCGGGGTGTCTCTGCGACAAGAGATCTGCGATAAGACTCTCCAACCGGCTACGGCAACTATCATCGTCACCTTCAAAGATGAGAGTTGGCTCATCTCGCGAATTTTCATCGTCGATGTGCGCCCAACTATCGGCAAAGTCTACTCGGATTCCGTCTACCCTTGATATTCGGGCACCCGCAAAGCTTGTGTCATCAGACATAATCTCTAGAAGTGCTTCTTGAAGGGCTGGCTGATCAGCCAGAGACACCACACTGAATGATGATTCGGGCAAACTCGCTACGAGGCTGCTCAGCGGCCCCTCGTTGCCGATGATTTCCACTAGTCTAGCGGCCGCGTAGATTGCATCGTCAGATCCAAACCAGCGATCGCGTAAATAAAACGTTCCGTTGCAGTCGCCCGCCATAATTGCGCCGCTTTCCGACATTTCTCGTTGAAAAACGTGTGGCGTGGTATCGGCCATTTTTGAGGCGCCGCCACATGATGTAATAAACGACGGTAAAACCCGAGAGCTTTTGTAACCAATAATGACGTCACAACCCGGATGCCTTGCCAACGCGTCCTGGCCAATTAACATGAAGGCGTGATCATGGCGAACGCGGTCAGCATGCTCGTCAAAGACAGTCAATCGCGAGGCGTTACTATCGAGAATGAAATGGGCGCTGGCATCATGCTCGTTAAAAATTGACACCGCCTCCTCGACTGAGAAGCCGGGTTCAAGACAAACTGCGTACACCTCGCAAGATGCCTTCTGCAATCCCTTTTCTGCTGCAGATAAGGTTACGGGGTTATCGCACACTAGCGTTATTCGTTGTGTTTCGGCCATTGCCATATCAGCGGATAGACGGTCACAGTAATCATCGGTCAAATCCAGTTTAATGCTACGACCATTTGAGGAAGTAGGCGTGTATTCATTGGATAACACAGCAACCTTTTGCCAAAAACCTTTGTTGGCCCACTGACGGTTGTAAAGTGCTCCAATCATCAATGTTCCATTCACGTTTCTGCGAATCATTAATGCGGCGCCCGATGATGTGCCGTTGTGCGTTGCCATGTGCACGACGGGGGAAGGTATGTGGCCTACATCAATCACATCTACGCCCTGAGATAGAAGCGCTTTTACAAGACACGTCTTGGCCCGCATTTCTGCATCACCCCCTAGGTAGGAGGTGATAAATGAGTGTGCTGAGGATCTAGCTGCAAATCCAGCAATGCCTTTAGCCAGTTTTTTCAGTGCATCCTGCTCTTCTGTTTCGCTATTAGATTCCGTCAGTGCTACCCACGCCCCATTAAAATTAGACCACTCATTGGAAATGGCTTCTGAGGATGTCGATGGCTCTTGCTCTACGGGTTCATGGTCCGATTGCACCGTTATCTGTGTGGCACTTGAGCGTCGCATCCTGTTTCGGTTATTCGATGCAAGCTGCCGGACAGTAAATGCAAGCGGAGAGAGCTCGGCATGGCGTAGGGTAAGTGGGCCACTGGAATCTGCTGTCTCGAGAATGACTTTGACATCACCCTCGAGATCGCCACGTCGTTTTACTACGACAAACCAATAGCTTCCCAACAGGCCCAGCAATGCCAACACCCAAAGGAGCGAGGGTACTACAGGGACGGCGGGCATTTGGGCAGGATTAATCGTTAACCCCAACACGTAGGGAGTACCCTCGATGGCCCGTTTGTTGACATCTGCCATTTCGGCGGAGTTGGCACTGGGTGATCCAGCTATTTGTATGCTGGGAGAGTCTTCAAAAATCTGCCAGAGGACGAACTGCCCTATGGGTGCAGCGCTTACCCACCGAGCCAAAATATCATTATTCAAGGTGGCAATTGCTACGCCTTGTTGCGTCACCCCTGAGAACGATGCGACGACCACCAGTTTTGATCTGTCGTCCTCCTTTATAATTTCAAAGCCCGTTTTCCCGCTTTCAAATGTCTTTCTCACTCTATCCAGTAGAACGAGGGAAGTAAGCCCGTAATCAGAAGGCTCAAGACTTGCAACACCCATATCGCTAAGTGGAATAACTTGTAATTGGCTGCCGCCTGAGCCTAATTCGCTGTCTAATGGCAGGTTTTGCAAGAATGAACGACTGGAGAGCGTCCTTTCCAGATCATTTGCGATCGCGGCGATATCGAACTCAATGAGGTCCGCGCGTTGTTGAAGCGCGTTTTTTCCTTGGGCCTTGTAGAACGCGCCATTTTCCGAAAAAGAAAGGCCGATTGTTAAAAACAAAATCACTGCGAAAAGCGGGAACACAGCCAGAGCGATACCGGCAAAAGCCTTGACGTTCTTAAGGCTGTCCTTGGCTACGATTTGTCCCTCTGGTGGGGGTGGTGTTGTGCTCATTGATCCGGTAGGTGATTCGCGAGTTCAGCAATTATGGCTTCTGCTAGGACACGTTTGGACGACAAAGGCATCGCAATCTCTCTCTTTTCGCTAATCAGGGTTCCAGAGTTGCTGTCGCTATTGAATCCAACTTCTTCGTCACTAACATCGTTGGCAAAAATGAAATCGAGTTTTTTTCGTTCGAGTTTATCTCGTGCATAGGCAGTAACGTTGTCGGTTTCTGCCGCAAAGCCCACGACGATATCGGGGCGTATATTTGAGGACGCTATGGCCGCAATTATGTCTGGATTAGAGACGAGTTTGAGTTCCATACTCTCCAGTCCGGCGCGTTTTATCTTTTGTGTTGCTACTTCCTCGGGCCTGAAGTCTACAACAGCGGCAGCCCCGATAAAGATGTCTGCCTTCTCTGCCGCGGCGAGACTTGCTTCAAACATTTCTTTTGTTGTTTCTACTTGTATGACTTGAACCCCTGATGCGGCTTCACAATGGACGGGCCCTGAAATCAGGGTTGTCCGTGCGCCGGCGTTCACGGCGGCTTCAGCTAATGCGTATCCCATTTTGCCGGAGCTTCTATTGCTGAGGTAACGAACAGGACACAGTGGTTCACGAGTCGGCCCCGCGGTGATGACGACATCCTTTCCTGCGAGCCTTCCTATTGAGAAGTTTGAGATGAGTGATTCGACGATTTTACTTGGCTCCAGCAAACGACCAGCGCCAACATCCCCACAGGCTTGGCTACCTGAATCGGGCCCGAGAATTCCGATTCCACGTTCTCTCAGCAACGCAATATTTTTTTGCGTTGCCGGTTTAGCCCACATCTCTTGATTCATTGCGGGGGCTATGAAGACTGGCGCTGGCGTAGCCAGTACGCAGGCCCCCAAGAGGTCATCGGCTCGCCCTTGAACAAGCCTAGCTATCGAGTCCGCGCTTGCCGGAGCAATGACAACCGAGTCTGCCCAACGCGCAAGCTCAATGTGTCCCATTGCAGCCTCTGCCTCGGTATCGAGAAGGCCTGTATGGACTGGATTAGCTGACAGAGCTTGCATCGTGAGCGGGGTAATAAACTCGCAGGCGCCCTCTGTCATAACCACGCGCACGTTCGCACCCTCACGTATCAATTCACGCGTCAGTTCTGCAGCTTTGTACGCCGCAATACTGCCAGTGATGCCTATGATGAAATTGCGATTTAAAAGTTGTGCCATCTGCCCAATGCAACTGGGAAAGTTGAGGATAAAGGTAGCATCCACGTGACATGAATCCTACCGATCTTGACTGGTAGTACTTCCCACTTCCAAGGCTGTAGGGGTGGCACGGCCCCCGAGGGGCGGCGGGTGAGGAAGGTAGTCTACGGTGGGCAATCAAAGGAGAGAGTGGCGCTAACGGGCTTCACGCAGTCACCCGCAAAAAAAATAATTCAAAAACGGAAGGTACTTTTCAAACATGGGGTCGGACCAACTAACAACGAGTTTTATAACCGCTATCTTGAGCGGTTTGAGTGTGAGAAGTTGCCTAGGAGATTCACCCATTGGATCGACATCAGCGCAAGCCGACTTCTGTTGTGGGGTTTCCTCTTGTGTAGACAATGGGAAATAACTTAACCCCAGTTGTCCTTATCGCGGATTTATTGGGCATCTCTCTGCGGTCTGCTGACACGTTATTATCTAGTCGCTCCCCGTCAGTTTCTTTAAGAGCCTTCGCTAGGAGACTCGCAGACGGGGAGGTTAACCATCCACTGGTCAATCGTGTTGCGCGTTCACGTCTCCAGGCTATGTTTGACTTGCAGGTCCTCATGTCAGAGGAGTGTTTGAATTCTGCAGGCAGTGCCTTTAACTGGAAAGAATTGCAGCATTATCTGATTGAAATGCTCGATGGCCGAGTGCGGGAGACTTTTGTTGGGTTGTTTTTTAATGGGCGGAATGCACTGATCGCTAGGGAGATTCTATTTATTGGTTCGACCAGGAGTGCTTTCGTGGATCCCGGAGTTGTTTTGACACGGGCACTATCTCACCAAGCAGTCTCCGTAGTTGTTGCTCACAACCACCCTTCAGGTTCGATTGTCCCAAGCCAGGCCGATATTGAGATGACTCGCAAGCTCGCGAGGTGCTTGAAGCTTGTCGACATTGCGTTGACAGATCATATCATTGTCGCAGCGGGTCGCTGTGAAAGCCTGAGAAACTTAGGATTTGTGTAACTCTGCGTGTTGCTTAAGCTCTAGGCCTTTGGTATCTTGCCGCTCCTTTTTTTGGTGGACAGACAGATGTCGCGAGTATGTCAAGTTACAGGTAAGCGCCCCATGACGGGCAATAATGTCTCGCATGCGAAGAATCGCACTCGCAGACGCTTCCTGCCTAACCTTCACAATCACCGTTTTTGGGTTGAATCAGAGAAGCGTTTCGTGTCTCTGCGTGTATCACCCAAAGGTATGAGAATCATCGATAAGCGTGGAATCGAAACAGTTCTTTCTGAGCTTCGTGCCCGCGGCGAAAAGGTTTAAGGAGTAGTTAGCGATGCGTGAAAAAGTTCGGATGAATTCTACAGCGGGCACTGGCCACTTCTACACGACCGACAAGAACAAGCGTACTACGCCTGACAAGTTGGAAATGAAGAAGTATGACCCTGTTGCGCGTAAGCATGTGATCTACAAAGAAGGTAAGATCAAGTAAATGCAGAGCAGTTTGAAGACCCCGGCATTGCCGGGGTTTTTTTTGCCCGCGCCCAGCGGTTTTTTGAGGCGCCGCCTGGTGTTCTGACGGACTTTTAAAGCCACTATTTTTCCAAGGCACGTTTTGCCAGAAGGGATGCCCAGAGGGTTTGGAAAGACGGTGGACAGAGCAGAGAGAGTGGAGAGAAACAGGTGCCAGAGCTACCAGAGGTAGAAACAACACGACGAGGCATTGAGCCTCATGTTGTTGGACGCAAGGTGACGATGGTTACGGTCCGTGACCGCAGGTTGCGATGGCCCATATCCGATGACTTTGAACAGCGACTAGAGGGCGCGAGAGTGCTTGCGACCCGGCGCCGCGCTAAATACCTACTTATTGATTTTCAGGATGGAAGTCTTCTTGTTCATTTAGGCATGTCTGGTTCACTTCGGCTTGTGAGGGGAAACGAAGAACCTCGCAGGCATGACCACGTGGATATAGGGCTCGACAGTGGTTTTTTGCTCCGATACCACGATCCCAGGCGGTTCGGCAGCATGCACTGGCTGGATGATGCCTCGCACATGCTGCTTGATCATCTCGGCCCGGAACCGCTTTCGACTGATTTCTCCGCCGATTACTTGTACCGAACGTCACGGAAGCGCTCGGCACCAGTAAAGCATTTTGTTATGGATGCGAAGGTGGTTGTGGGCGTAGGCAATATTTACGCTAACGAGGCGCTTTTCATGGCGGGAATAAGGCCCGATCGTGCTGCCAATAAAATCAGTAAAGCGCGATACGAGTCTCTGGTCACTGCCATCAAACAAGTTTTGGCAACTGCGAGTGAGGTGGGTGGCACAACGTTGCGGGATTTTGTGGGCGGTGATGGAAAAGCAGGGTACTTTGCACAGAGCTTGCAGGTTTATGGCCGTGCGGGGGATTCCTGTAAGCGTTGCAAAGATCAAACGCTTAGAGAGATACGACAGTCCAATCGCTCGACGGTCTTTTGTCCTAGCTGCCAGCGTTAGCCGAGAATTTTGCTTTCAGGGCCTCGAGTACAACGGGTGTTACAAAGTCCTCGACATCGCCGTTCATCGAAGCGATCTCACGAACCAACGTTGACGAAATATACGACAGGTCGTTGGTGGGTGTGAGGAAGATGCTCTCAAAGACTGGGTTCATGGCTCGATTCATATTGGCAAGTTGATATTCGAATTCGAAATCTGCCGTAGTACGAATCCCTCTGAGCACACAATTCGAGCCTTGGTCTTCAACGAAACGAATCGACAAGCCAGAGAAACCTTTTACTTCGATATTATCGAGGTGCCCAAAAGATCGCTCTGCGAGGTCAATACGCTCCTCGGTTGAGAAAAGCGGTTGTTTTTTTGCGCTATCTGCTACGCCAATAACGACTCGGTCGAACAAGCTAGCTGCCCGCTCGACAAGGTCCACGTGCCCTTTGTGAATGGGGTCAAACGTCCCAGGGTAAACAATCGTGTCGTTACGCATAACAGCTACTCTAAATCTCTTCGGGCCGAGACTACACAACCCAAATCTTGAGGACAAATCGAACTAACGCAGTTGAGCCAGCTTGAAAGAGACGTCGCCCGCCTGTTTGTCCTTGATGATATCGATGGCATCGTTCCCCCAACGGGCGTTCTTTGCGGTCTCAATGTAAATCAAGGTGTCAGGCGTTAATAAGGGGCTTGTTAGGAGCCAGTCGAGACACGCCTCGAGTGCAGGCCCTTTGAAGGGCGGATCTAGGAATACGATATCAAAGCTACCCTCAAGACCTATCGGCTTGCTCGCGTCGGCGAGAAGAAGTTCACTGTTAGCCGTGGCGTCAAGCAATCCACAGTTGCTTTGAATTTGCTTTAGGACAGCGGTGTTTTGATCGACAAAGCAGCAGTGGCTAGCGCCTCTTGATAGCGCTTCAAAGCCCAGTGCGCCTGAACCCGCAAACAGATCCAGGCATCTTGAGCCGGCAATGTGTCCCGCTAGCCAGTTGAAAAGGGTTTCTCGGACCCTATCTGCCGTCGGGCGGAGTCCCTCAGCATCTGGAAAGCTCAACTTCCTTCCGCGCCACTGCCCGCCAATAATTCGGATTTGGTTCGCGGAGTGCCGCACTCGACTTTTACTCATGATGCAAGCACCTGATGGTAAACTCACATAGCATAACGCTGATTACGTGCGCGGCGATGATAGGAAGCTCAGATAATATGAAGTGGTTTGGACGGAAGCAGAAGGAAGAGACACCGGAATCGTCTGATCTGACTGCCAAAGACGAAGCAGTACACGGCCAGGAGGCTGAACAGACGTCATGGTTTGGGCGCTTGACGGCGGGCCTTGGTCGAACGAGCCAATCACTTGTGTCGGGTCTTGAGTCGGCGCTGGGTGTGCGGGCTACAATTGACGATGAGGTCATAGAAGCGCTCGAAACTGAGTTGTTGATGGCCGACGTTGGTGTTGCCACAACGCAAGTCATTATGGACCGATTAATAGCAGCGCACCCTCGCAACACAGCTGTTGATACAGAGGCAGTCATGACCACACTCAAGCGTCTTCTTGTCGAGACGTTGACGACCGATACCACTGACCTTCAAGCACCTGAGCACGGCCCGCTGGTTATCTTGGTAGTTGGCGTAAATGGGGCGGGTAAAACCACAACGATTGGCAAATTAGCGCACCGTTATCAGTCGCAGGGAAAGTCAGTGATGCTCGCGGCTGGAGATACCTTCAGAGCTGCAGCTGTGGAGCAGCTACAAACCTGGGGTGAGAGAAACAACGTGCCAGTAGTTGCGCAGCATACGGGTGCTGACAGTGCCTCAGTGCTATTCGATGCCCTGAGCGCGGCTAAAGCGCGCAATGTTGAGGTGCTGCTTGCAGATACTGCGGGGCGACTGAATAACAAAGCGCACCTGATGACCGAGCTGGAGAAAATTGTTCGTGTCATAAAAAAGGCAGATGCATCCGCGCCTCACGAAACGTTACTGGTACTGGACGCAGGGACGGGACAAAACGCGGTGGCTCAGGCCAAAGAATTCGACGCCTGTGTAGGCGTCACCGGTATTGCGTTGACTAAGCTTGATGGCACAGCAAAGGGTGGTGTGGTTTTCGCCATTGGTGAGCAGATCAAGCGGCCGATTCGCTTTATTGGTATTGGCGAGGGCGTGGAGGACCTGCGTCCATTCGATGCTGATGAGTTTGTCGATGCCTTGTTTAGCCCTGTTGGATAGCTGAGCATGGATCTCGTTTTTGACCGGGTGGGGAAGCGTTTTGATCAGCGCGATGCGCTCATCGATCTAAGCTTCAGTATGGCGAGCGGGGAGATGGCTTTTCTCACCGGGCACTCAGGTGCTGGCAAGAGCACGTTGCTGAGGCTTTTACTCCTACTTGATCGCGCCTCCTCGGGCGAGGTTTCTGTGAACGGCCGACCACTTTCAAAAATCCGAGAGTCGGGTGTCGCGGCATACCGACGAGATTTTGGTGTTGTTTTCCAAGATCATAAGCTGCTCTTTGATCGTTCGGTCTTTCACAATGTGGCGTTGCCACTCGAAATAGCAGGCTTTACGAAGCGCGATATTGATCGCCGTGTGCGCGCTGCCCTCGATAAAGTGGGTCTCTTAGACCGAGAACGGGCTTCGCCAGAAATGTTATCGGGTGGCGAGCAACAGCGTGTTGGCATTGCACGCGCGGTTGTTGCGCGACCCAAAATCCTAATTGCGGATGAGCCGACGGGTAATTTAGATCCGCAACTGTCCGCTGAGATTATGGGTTTATTTGCTGCGTTTAACAGTGTTGGCGTGACAGTTATCGTCGCTAGTCACGATCTAGCACTGATATCTCGGATGTCTCAAAGGATCCTCACGCTAAAAGAAGGGCGCCTCATAACGTTAAATAATGACTTACGAGGTGACAGTTGATGGCAGGACAGTCACCAGCAGGTGTTGGGTCGGGACCAAGGCCTAGAGTATTGGCTTGGGCACACCACCACCGAGAAGCAGCGATCATGAGTGTGGAAAAGTTTTTTCGTGAACCCATTTCCAATGTGCTCACTGTTTTTGTGATTGCAATTGCACTGGCACTTCCGACGTTTGGACTTGCATTGGCGAGCGCCGTTAATCAAGAGGTCAATCGATTAGACACACCGCCCCAACTCTCTGTCCTCACAGAGACTAGTTTGACGCTTGACGAAGCAAAACGATTGGCCGAAAAAATTGAGCGACAGCCTGGAGTGGCCTCGGTAAAGGTCATCGACCGCGACACGGCGTTGACCGAATTTATCGAGGCCACCGGTTTGTCTGCGTTATCGAGTCGTATGGAGAGTAACCCGCTTCCGCATACTTTATGGCTTTATCCAGCGTCAAACATCCGTTCCGCGGGGCTGGCGCAAATAAGTCAGGATTTGAAGGCTTTACCGGGCATTGCGGAAGTCATTTTAGACAGCCGGTGGCTGGAACGGCTCGAGGCGTTTATCGCTTTAGCGCGCTCTGTTGCCTTGACCCTTGGGGTGGCAATGGCGTTGGGGGTCGTATTGACGCTCGGTAATACGCTTCGGTTGGGGATCGAGTCGCGTAGGGAAGAAATCGTTGTCATCAAATTAATAGGTGGTGGCAATGCGTTTGCTAGGCGTCCGTTCTTATACACGGGTGCATTAATGGGCGCATTCGGAGGACTGGTATCAGGGCTTCTGATCTTCATTACATTCGAAGTGCTCAGCGCGCCGATCTCTCAACTATTTGAACTCTATGATCGCTCAGCTGCTGTTACCGTCTTCGGTTTTGAAGATCTTCTGTTGCTAGTAGCGGTGGGCTCGGTTCTAGGCTGGATAAGCGCCTGCTACTCCGTTCAACTTCACTTGGCGCGCATTCAGCCGCGCTAGTCTGCAGGCGGAACTTTTGGGCTAGTTAGCACTCTCAAGGGAAGAGTGCTAATATTTTCAGCCAGTTTAGGAGTTTTGCGTATGTCAGATACCAATACAGCGGTCGCATTGTCACCAAGTGCCGTTCTCAGCATGGCGCCCGGGGCCAATCTCGGCGCGTATGTACAGACAGTCAGCGCGATCCCAATCCTCTCGATTGAGCGTGAGAGAGAGCTTGCCGAGCGACTTTTTTATGAGAACTGCGTTGACTCTGCGCGTGAATTAGTACTTGCTCACTTGCGATTTGTCGTGCATGTAGCTCGCTCTTATTCAGGCTACGGCTTGCAGGAAGCTGATCTTATTCAAGAAGGTAACGTAGGTTTGATGAAGGCGGTAAAGCGCTTTGATCCTACCAAAGGTGTACGTCTCGTATCCTTTGCTGTGCATTGGATAAAAGCCGAGATGCACGAATACATTTTGAAAAACTGGCGCATTGTCAAAGTGGCTACGACTAAAGCGCAGCGCAAGTTGTTCTTTAATTTGCGTAGCCAGAAAACAGGCACGCACTGGCTCACAGAAGCCGAGACCCTGGCCATTGCAGAGGATCTGGGCGTCGATCCTGCAGAAGTGACCCGTATGGAAAGTCGGTTATCTGGTCGTGATGTGGCGTTTGATATGCCGGTTGATGCGGATGAGGAATCAGCATGGCAGGCACCTCAGCAATACCTTGAAGATCAGTCGATGGATCCCGCTATGGTTGTCGAGTCTGCTGATTACGTTGCGCATGAGGAAAATCAGCTGTCTGAGGCTTTGTCTTCCCTCGACGCGCGGAGCCGCGACATTGTTGCTCGCCGCTGGTTATCAGAGCCCAAGGCAACGCTACACGAGTTGGCCGATGAGTATGGTGTATCAGCTGAGCGCATCCGCCAGCTCGAGAGCAACGCCATGAAAAAGCTCCGAACGGGAATGCTCGCTTAAACATACGCCTATGAAGTCATCTTATGTGACCCTCGCCTGCGTACTCGGGTTCGCAGGCGTTGCTCTTGGCGCTTTTGGTGCACACGCGCTTGCTTCAATCATCACCGCCAACCGCCTGGAAACATGGGCAACTGCGGTCGATTATCACCTGTTTCACACGTTGGCGATTTTGGCATTCTCAGCGCTCTTTAGAGGTAAAAGCTCTGTTTGGTTACAGCGAGCCCTGCTTGCCTTTACCGCAGGGATTCTTGTCTTCTCGGGCAGCTTGTACGCACTTGTGATTACGGGCGTGGGCATTTTTGGTGCGATCACTCCTATCGGTGGCGTCTTACTTTTACTGGGCTGGATGTGTGCTTTCGCCGCGTCGCGTGAGTTAGCTGACAATGACTGATCACCTAGGGAAGCGGATTAAAAGCTTTGTCATTCGTGCGGGCAGAATGACTGAAAGCCAACAAAAAGGCTGGACGACAGGGTTTCCTCTTCATGGCTTTCAATTGAGTGATAACAACTTTGATTGGGATCAGTCGTTTGATGTTGCTGGCCGTCGTGTTCTAGAAATAGGTTTCGGTATGGGTGACAGCTTGGTGACCATGGCTGACCAAAACCCTTTAGACCGATATCTGGGCATCGAAGTTCACACGCCGGGTGTCGGCAAGCTCTTATCGGAAGTTGATAAGCGCGGTATCCGCAACTTAAAAGTCTTCGCTGAGGATGCGGTTCAGGTGCTGGAGGACGCGATTCCACCTCATTCGATCGATTTGCTGCAGATCTTCTTTCCCGATCCTTGGCATAAAAAGCGCCATCACAAGCGGCGATTAGTACAGCCTGACTTTGTCGAGTTGATCGTCCGTCGCCTTGCCGACCACGGACGATTACATTTGGCGACGGATTGGCAGCCCTATGCCGAACACATGATGGAAGTGCTGTCGGCCAACGCCGCACTCAGCAATACGGCTGGGCCGGGTAATTATATTCCGCGTCCTGATTCGCGCCCAGAGACGAAGTTCGAGCGAAGAGGTCACCGGCTAGGCCATGGGGTATGGGACTTGATGTTTGAGAGAGCGGCGTCAGATCTGAGTTAAGCTCCCTAGCCCTTTAAAAGAAAGATTCAACGACCGAATCTAGATAGCGATACCCAAGAGGTGTTGTCGCCAATCTTTCGTTATCGTTCACCATAAGCCCGCGCGCCTCCAGTGATTCAAGCATGCTGCTAATCGACGCGTGTGCTTTACCCGTCCGCTCGCTTAGTAGCTTTAGTGGTACACCGGTGCGCAAGCGCAGCGCGTTCATCATAAATTCACCGACAATATCCTCGTCTGGAATGGCTGTGAGCGCATTGATGCGGGAGGTCGTGGTCGAACGTCTAAACTCGTCTAGGTAATGAGTCGGATGTCGTGTCCGCTGGAATCGGTAAACACAATTATCGACGCTAACCTTGCCGTGAGCCCCTGCGCCAACGGCTAAGTAATCACCAAACCGCCAGTAATTTAAGTTGTGGCGCGACTCCTCGCCTTCCCTACTCCATGCAGATACTTCGTATTGATGAATATCTGATCTGGCAAGTAATTCGCGAACGCTTTCCTGCCAAGGTTCAATCACATCTGCATCGGGAAGTGTCGGTGGCTTTGACCAAAACGCGGTGTTTCGCTCGATCGTGAGTTGATACCAAGACAGGTGTGACACGCCAAAGCTTAAGGCCGTTTCAATATCCGCAATCGCTTCGCTACGCGCTTGGTTCTCCAAGCCATACATTAGATCAACATTGAGGCGCTCAAACCCCGATGAAAAAGCAATATCGATCGCGGCCTTGGCCTCGTCGCTACTGTGGATTCGGCCAAGGTGTTTCAGTTTGCCGTCGTCGAAGCTTTGAACACCGATGCTTAGTCGGTTAACCCCAGCCTCCTTGTAAGCCTTATATTTTGATGCCTCGGCACTACCAGGGTTGCTTTCCAGGGTGATCTCGCAGTTGTCAGCAAGCGAAACTCTGGACCTGACGCCCTTTAGGATTTGGTCGATAGCTGTTGCCGAAAATAAGCTGGGTGTACCGCCACCGAAGAAGATCGTAGATATTGGTCGGCCATCCACTAAATCAAGCTGTAGATCAAGATCATTGAGCAAGGCCGATACGTAGATTGGCTCAACATCTGGGCTGTAATTTTCGTGCGAATTAAAGTCGCAGTAAGGGCATTTTCTCTCGCACCACGGAATGTGGATATACAGGGAAAGCGGAATAGACGGCTTCACAAAAAGTCGTTTAGTTGCGGGGCGAGGGCGTTAAGCGCAAGCGCGCGATGGCTCAAAGACTGTTTTTCATCGCGGGCCATTTGCGCAGCGGTTATATCGAAGCCGTCCGGGATGAATAATGGGTCATACCCAAAGCCTCCATCACCGGCAGGTGTCTCCGCGATTCTTCCGTACCATCGTCCCTCCGCGATGATAGGCATAGGATCATTGGCATGTTTGACCAGAGCGATAACGGCGACATAGAACGCGTTTCGACCCGCGCCTTCTACACCATCGAGTGCTTGCAATAGTTTCTCGTTGTTAGCTGCATCGCCCTTACCTGAATACCGCGCAGAATAGATTCCGGGAGCCCCATTGAGCGCGGGAACGACAAGACCGGAATCATCGGCCATTGCCGGCTTACTCGTTTTCTCTGATGCGTGACGCGCTTTGATCAGGGCGTTCTCGATGAACGACAAGCCGGTTTCGTCCGCGTCTTCTACGCCAAACTGGGCCTGCGGTAATACCTCTAAACCCAACTTTGAGAACAGCTGTTCAAACTCTCTGAGCTTACCCGCGTTGTTGCTCGCCAAGACAAACGCCATAGCGAGTTACTCCTGGCGCCACAGTTGCGTTTGAAACTTGTACTTATAGGCTTTGTCTGCACCTTCCGGTGTAAAGGTGAATTCGAAGAAACGATATTCTCTGTCGAGGAACTCGAACGGCACAAGATAGTAGGTTGCTCGACCCTCTTTGATCTCTTTAACCTTCATATCACCGCCTGTGATTAAGTCCCAGGTTCTACCCTCGATCGCCATTGGCCGCCCTTCGATATCACCTGCGTCAGCGTCTCGTACTGACAAAGTAAGCATTGCTTTGTCTTTGCCGCGAGGGATACCAAATTCGGCCGCAATCTCGGCGGTCAGAAACGTTGTGTAGACAATGCTGTAGTGCAACTCGAATTGATCGAAGCGCTCAGACTGCTGGGCCTGCGCCTGTGATATCCAAAGGGAAATGAAAAGGGTGAGTAGATACTTCACGTGCGTTTAATCCTGTAGCTCGCGGACTTGGCAAATAAATTCGGCCAGAGCTTAGCCAATATGTGCCCGCTGCCGGATGTCTTACGCTCGATAATCTCGATCTCTAGTTGGTCACAAAGTTGCTCAAAGTCGGCCACAGTGCAGAAATGGATATTTGGGGTATCAAACCAACTGTAAGGAAGGGCCTTTGTTTTTGGCATACGGCCTGAGAGTAACAGTGATAAGCGAGAGCGCCAGTGGCCGAAATTAGGGAAGCTCACGATCGCTTCATTACCAATATCGACAACGCGGTCAAGCACGCTGTGCGGTCGCGTAAGTACTTGTAGCGAAAAGGCAATAATGACGACGTCGAAGCTCTTGCGGCTAAAGTTTGATAATCCGTCTTCCATATTTTGCTGAACAACACACAAGCCTTTATCCACGGCCGCAATGAGGTTTTGGGCGTCAATATCGAGGCCGAGTCCTGAGATGGTTTTCTGATCGGTCAGCGCTGCCAGTAACTCGCCATCGCCACAGCCCAGGTCGAGTACGCGACTGCCGTGCTTCACCCAGTCGAGAATCGTGTCGATGTCACCGCGCAGCATCACGATGCAACCCGCTTCATCCAAGCGCTGACAAGGGCCATGTAGTCGTCATCCTCGAGTAAAAAGCCATCGTGTCCTGCGTCAGACTCAATGTCTGCATAGGTCACTTTCTTGCCGGAAGCCAGCAATGCGTTGGCAATTTCCTGTGAGCGACTTGGGGCAAAACGCCAATCGGAACTAAACGAGACCACCAAGAACTCTGCCGTTGCTTTCGCCAGTGCCTCGTTTAGGTTGCCTTGTGCGTGAGATGCGAGATCGAAACGATCAAGCGCCCGGGTCATAATCACGTAGGTATTTGCATCAAAACGACCAGCGAATTGTGATCCTTGGTATCTGAGGTAGCTTTCGACCTGAAAAATGGGCTCATCATCGTCGGGTTCGAAGCTGCCTTGCCGAAGTTCACGGCCAAATTTGTCGGACATTTTGTCGGCAGACATATAGGTCAAATGCCCTACCATTCGCGCCAAGGCCATCCCTTTTTCGGGGACTGTCTCGGATGAGGCATAGTCCCCCTGCATCCATTGAGGGTCTGAAAAAATGGCTTGCCGCGCAATCTCATTGAAGGCAATGTTTTGCGCTGTGAGGCCAGGCGCAGCAGCAAAGACAGCGCAGTGACTGAGCCAGCTTGGGTAACGCACCGACCACTCCAGAGCTTGCATGCCGCCTAGGCTGCCACCAATGACGGCTGCCCAGTGCGATATGCCTAAGTACCCAGCAAGACGCTTTTGTGTTTCTACCCAGTCTTCAACCGTCACTTGAGGGAAGAGCGAGCCCCAGGGCTTACCTGTGCTCTGGCTGATGCTTGATGGTCCCGTGGAGCCGTCGCAGCCGCCAATATTATTTGAGGACACAACGAACAGGCGGTTGGTATCAATGGGCTTGCCTGGACCGATCATGGTGTCCCACCAACCGGGCTTTGTGTCGGCCTCTTTATGATAGCCGGCCGCATGATGGTTGCCTGATAGAGCGTGGCAAATCAAGACAGCGTTGCTGCCCTCTGCGTTTAGCTGGCCATAGGTTTCGTAGACGAGTGTGTACTCCTCGAGCACTTCGCCCGATCTCAGAAACAAAGGCTCGTCGAAGAACGCCGACTTGGGCTCGACAATACCCACGCTCGATTGTGAGTGTGCGTCAGTCATTTGATTAGATTCCGATCACAAAGTCGGGCATACCAACAGCAATCGCCATATTTGCGAGAGACACCCGAATAACGTTGATACCGATGAATAGCAGGATCGGTGAAAAATCGAGTCCCCCCATGGATGGAATTCTATCTCGGAGTGGCGCCATGACAGGCTCTGTGATTTGCCACAGAAATTCCACAGCCGGGTGGCTACTCTGTGGAGCGAGGAAGCTCACTACGATGATCGCGAGCACGCTGTAAAAAATAATATTGATAAGTAGGCCTGCGGCACCTAATGCGCTCCAGATAAGGGCTGGAACGATATTGAAGGCGTCGAAGCGGCTCCGGATCCACAACATGACAGCGATGTAAGCTGTCTGGCACAGGATAAGTGCAATGATCGCCCCGATGTTTAAACGCTTTCCCGAAGGAATAAGGCGATTTACCGGTGCAACGATAGGGTCCGTTGCTTTACGAATCCCTACAGAAATCGGGTTGTAGGGACTGACACCACAAAGCTGAGCAAGAAAGCGCATTGCAATGAGAAAAAGCGCCAAGCTGAACAACGGCGAGGCGATTGTGACTGCAATGTCTGACAAGGCATTGTTCATGCGCCAAATTCCTCACTTAATTCGACAGATCGTTTTCGCGCCGCCTGCACCGCATCATCAACGACGCCACGAAGCCCAGATTGTTCAAAAGACAGGACCGCTTGCTCTGTGGTTCCACCGGGGCTTGTCACATTGTTGCGGAGTTGCGACAGCTTGTCATCGCTCGCTCCGGCTAACTTTGCCGAGCCGATGGCCGTTTGCACAGCAAGTAATCGAGCTTCTTCATGAGGCATACCGAGCCGGATAGCTGCCTCGGTTAGGCTTTCCATGAATAAAAAGAAATAGGCAGGCCCACTGCCAGAAATTGCGGTTACCGTATCCAGGTCCGACTCCTTTGATACCCAGAGTGTTCTTCCAACTGCCGCCATGACTTGCTCTGCTAGCATTTTCCCGTGTTCTGAGCAGTCGCTGTTCGAGAGCAACGCTGTCATACCCTCATTTACGAGCGCGGGTGTGTTTGGCATGCAGCGAATAATCGTCGATGTGTCGCTGAGTCCCAACATCGTTGCTAGCGACTGGGCATTAATCCCTGCGATTATTGATAGCACCGTGGTCGACGCAGAGAGCTTGCCTCGTAACGAGGCGAGCACTTCAGATGAAATCTGAGGCTTCACCGCAAGTACCAGCAGATCATCGTCAATTGTTTCCGGCGGTATGGGGTAAACACGGGTTATACCAGCGCCCCTCGCTTGCTGCTGCGCACTTTCCGAGGGGTCGATCACACTGATCTGGTCGGAATCAAATCCGTTGTCTAATAAACCGCCATAAATGGCAGCGGCCATATTACCGCCGCCAATAAATGTGATTGCTGATCCGCTCACTCGTTTATCCCTCTGAATAACTACTCACTATTAGCTAATTATACCGTGCGCCGAAAATGTCTGTGCCGATTCTGACCATGGTTGCGCCCTCGGCAATAGCCGACTCCATGTCACCAGACATACCCATCGATAGTTCACTCATTTCCTTGGGCAACCCAGGGATCGACAGAAGTTGCGCGATAAGTCTGAATTGCTCGCGTTGTATAGCGATGTCAGCGACAGGTGCAGGTATTGCCATAATCCCTCGCAACGCTAGGCGATCCATTTCGCTGACGGCGAGTGCTAAGTCAAGTAGTTCCGCCTCTGATGAGACCCCTGATTTCGTAGGTTCAGTCGGTATATTAACTTGCAGACAAACGTTGAGCCTTGGCAGTTCATCGGGGCGCTGCTCGTTCAATCGCTTGGCAATTTTTATTCGATCGACGCTGTGAATCCAGTCGAAATTGGTTGCTACAAGTCGCGTTTTATTCGATTGAAGTGGCCCTAGGAAGTGCCAACAAATATCTAGCGAGCTCAGAGCTGATATTTTTTCGACGGCTTCAGAAACATAATTCTCGCCAAAATCGCGTTGGCCGGTGTCATAAATGGTTTTTATTGCGTTTGCAGGCTTGGTTTTACTGACTGCGATCAGTTTGACACTTTCCAGTTCTCTTTTTGCTGCGTCTGTTGCCCTTGAGAGTCGGCTTCTGATCTGAGATATGTTTTGATGTAGTGTATTAGTCATGTCGTTATGGTACGCCTGACAGTGCCGTGCGGGTACGTGTGATAGGGGAGAGTTTCATGGACATTACCGAATTATTGGCATTCACGGCGCAGCAGAGTGCATCGGACCTGCACCTGTCTGCTGGCTTGCCTCCTATGATTCGTGTTGATGGCGACATTCGCAGAATCAATGTGCCGCCAATGGACCATGCTCAGGTCCAAAGTCTGATCTACGACATCATGAATGACCAACAACGTCGAGACTATGAAGATCAATTAGAAACGGACTTCTCGTTTGAAGTGCCGGGAATTGCCCGCTTCAGGGTAAACGCGTTTAACCAAAATCGTGGTGCGGGTGCCGTTTTCCGAACAATTCCGTCGACCATTCTCTCTTTAGAAGATTTAGGCATGCCCGATGTCCTGAAAGAATTTGCGTTGACACCGCGAGGGCTTGTTTTGGTAACGGGACCTACTGGATCAGGAAAGTCGACAACGCTTGCTGGCATGATTGATTTTATTAATGAGAAGCGATTCGACCACATTCTCACGATTGAGGATCCGATCGAATTTCTTCACGAAAGCAAAAAGTGTCTAGTCAATCAACGAGAAGTAAATCGGGACACCATGAGTTTTACCACCGCCTTGCGCTCAGCACTCCGAGAAGATCCCGACATAATAATGGTAGGAGAGATGCGCGACCTTGAGACAATAAGGCTGGCCCTTACAGCCGCGGAGACAGGTCATTTGGTATTTGGAACGCTCCACACTACGTCAGCTGCGAAGACAATTGACAGGATCATTGATGTATTTCCGGCTGAGGAAAAGGGAATGGTTCGTTCAATGTTATCTGAGTCGCTGATGGCGGTCGTATCGCAAACGTTGCTAAAGAAAAATGGCGGAGGCCGTGTCGCTGCATTGGAAATTCTTAGGGGTACCTCTGCCGTTCGAAACTTGATCAGAGAAGATAAAGTGGCGCAAATGTACTCGGCAATTCAAACCGGCCAATCGGTGGGAATGCAGACAATGGACCAGAGCTTGCAACAGTTGGTGGACAAGCGACTTATCGATGTGGCTGTTGCGCGAAGCAAGGCGCGGCAACCTGACAATATTGTGTGAGAGAAGATAAATGGATCTCACGGAGTTTCTGACACTCGTTGTCGAAAAAAGCGCCTCTGATGGTTTTGCCGCCGTTGACTCTCCACCTATGTTCAAGGTCAACGGTGAGCTTCTCGCCCATGGTGATCAGGCCTTCGGCGCAGATGATATTTCTGCGCTAGTGCAGTCCAGTATGAGCGCTACGCAGTTTGAAGAGTACATCAGCACTCATGACGCCAACTACGCTATTGAGCACCCCAGTCTTGGTCGTTTCCGAGCAAGTGCCTACGTTCAAAGAGAGCAGCCCGCACTGGTGGTACGTCGCATTCATCATGACATTCCCTCGTTTGAGCAATTAGGCCTTCCCGCGCAGCTAAAGGAGTTAAGCCTGCTGAAGCAAGGTTTGGTCATTATTGTTGGGGCTACAGGCTCGGGTAAGTCGTCAACCCTTGCGTCCATGGTTGACTACCGAAACCAAAACCGCCGTGACCATATTATTACTGTGGAGGATCCCATTGAGTTTGTTCACAGTCACAAGAAATCGATCATTAGTCAGCGAGAAGTCGGCGTCGACACAGAGTCATTTCATGTGGCTTTGAAAACTGCACTTCGTCAGGCGCCTAACGTCGTTATGATTGGCGAGGTCCGTGACGCGGAGACAATGCGAGTTGCGCTGTCTTACGCCGAAACGGGCCACTTGTGCCTCTGTACCTTGCATGCGGGCGGATCTAAGCAAGCTCTCGAACGCATCCAAAGCTTCTTTCCAGAAGAGCATATCCGTCGGTTATGGATGGACCTTTCCATCAATTTGAGAGCCATTGTTGCTCAACAGCTACTACCAAAGCGCGATGGAAGCGGTCGAGTTCTAGCTGTAGAGCTTATGTTGTCCACACTTCTCATGCAGGAGCATATCCGGGCCGGTAGCGTAGATAAGATTACAGAACTCATTAAGCGATCATCTGAATATGGCATGCAAACCTTTGACCAAGCGTTGGTCGCATTGTTTAAGAGAGGCGTGCTCAGTGCCGAGCAAGCATTGCGAGCAGCCGAGTCTGAAAATGATGTTAGATTGGCAATAAAACTTGATTCGCCAATTAGTCGGTCTGGGGGGGGGCAGTCATTCGACGTTGACATACCCCAGGGTGCGCGGATCGATATATGGCAACGCGACTAAGAGGCTTCTCGGTTAAGCCAACTTTCAAGGATAATTGCGGCTGCCAAGTCGTCGATCGGCTTTGCAAAAAAATCCCCTCGGTGACCAGATTCCTTTGCTCGCAGCTTGGCCTCTTTCGAACTGAAGCGCTCGTCATGGAGCATCGCCTTTAGTCCGAGTCGGCCCTCTAATTGGCGGGCGAACTTTTCTGCTCTACCTGAGAGTTCGGTTGAAGTGCCATCCTCGTCAATGGGATTGCCGACGATTATTGCATTCGGCTGCCATTCTTTTATCAGCGCTTCTACTTCACCCCACTGAGGCTTGCCATTAACCGCTCCCAAAATGGTTAGTGGCCGGGCTTCATTTGTCAGCGAATTACCGAGTGCGACACCAATGTTTTTCAGCCCGTAATCAAAGCAGAGGTAGGAAAAGACAGCGGTCATCTAGCTGTGACCCGCCTGTTGTGTCATCAACCTGATATCGATGCCTAACAGCTTGCCTGCATCCTCAAATTTCTGCGCAATGGCGGTTTCAAAAAGCACGCGCTCATCAGCAAGGACGGTAAGCCAACTGTTTTCTGCAATTTCTTGTTCGAGTTGCCCCGCCGACCAACCCGCGTAACCCAGTGCAACCAAATGCTTTTCGGGTCCAGATCCTGCGGCAATTTCTGCAAGCACATCTTTTGACGTCGTTAAGTAGATAGCAGCATTAACTTTTAATGTTGCATCAAAAGCCTTGTCCGGGGTGTGCAGTACAAAGCCGCGGTCCACTTTCACAGGGCCACCTGCTAAAACAGGTACCTCGTCGTGACTGAGAAGCGGCTGAATATTGAGATGCTCAAAAATATCGGCAAGCTGCAGGTCGAGGGACTTATTGATAACAATTCCCATGGCGCCTGCTTCTCCATGCTCACAGATATAGATGACCGTTTGCTTAAAAAAGCCCGATTCAATCGCCGGAGTTGCGATTAAAAAATGGCCTCTTAAGCTGTCGGTTGTGCGTTGAGCTTTCATAAAATTAGTGTGTAGCCTGCGTTTGATAGTGTTCCTGATTAAGGAAAACCCGGGTAGATGTGCTCGCCTCAGAGCATCTTCGTTTCCCTATTATCAAGTGTCCCCTGGTGCGTTTAACCTGCTGTGGCTGGCTCATTACCTATGGCCTGAATTGCCAGGTCCTCACAATCTCTAGTTTATCGACTTGTGCGCTCAATGCGGGAGGAAATGCTGGATAAGGTGCCGCATCCTGCACGCTTTTAATGGCTGCTCGATCTAAATGTGGAAATCCCGATGATTCAAGTAGCGTTACGTTCAGCAGAATACCTAATCTATCGACCACAACCAGCAGGCGTACATCGCCATTGGCGCTACCAACGTTTGCTAATGCGGCGTTTCCAAAGTTCTGAACACGGTCTACCCAGCGTCGGAGATAGTCGGCATCGAGAGCTCTTCGTGATGCGACACTACCAAGGCGGGTATTCTGGACCTTTGTTTCCTGCATTTGCGTCAGCTCGCTCTGTAGCTTCTGCACCTCTGCCGCTAAATCGCTGGGGTCGGTGGTCTTGGCTGTCAGTGCTTGCATGATTGCCAGTTGCGTCGCCGTAGTTTGCTCGTTAAGGGGTGTCTGCCTCTCCCCCAAACTCGCGACTTGATGTTGACTCGCTAAGTGTGAGGCTTCAGTTGGCGCCTGTTTACTGGGAGTCAGCACAACGGTGACCGCATTGGAACGGAACTTATCGATCGATGAGGCAATAGTGCTCGAAATCAGCAGTGCAAAAATAATGTGTATGGCAATGGACATGCCCGTTGCCACAGGCATCCTACCCGATACTTCATATTCAGCCTGCACGGTGCTCCACCAACGCAACTTCAATAGCGGCGATGACTTTCTCGGCAATTTGGGTGTTTTCAGCACGATCAATTTCGCGCATGCAGGTTGGGCTAGTGACGTTGATTTCTGTGAGGTAGTCGCCAATAACATCCAGACCTACAAACAAAAGGCCCTTCTTACGCAGGGTGGGACCTATCTGTTCGGCGATCCATTGGTCTCGCTCTGATAGCGGCTGTACAATACCCGAACCGCCCGCTGCGAGGTTTCCTCGATTCTCCCCCGCCATAGGTAACCGCGCCAAACAAAACGGTACCGCCTCCCCGTTAACCATTAGGATGCGCTTATCTCCGGCTTTGATCTCTGGCAGGTAGCGTTGGGCCATAATTGTTTCGCGGCCGTTTCGCGTCAGCGTTTCAAGAACAACGTTCAGGTTGGGGTCGTTCTCGCTCACTCTGAATATGGATTGGCCACCCATGCCATCGAGCGGTTTATAGATGACATCGCCGTGCTCACTATGGAATTGCTTGAGTGCATTTTGGTCGCGCGACACTAAAAGCGGTGGACAGCACTGAGGGAATTGAGTGGCAAATAACTTCTCATTGCAATTTCTCAAGCTTTCGCAGCGATTAACAATGAGGGTTCCTCTGCGCTCGGCATCTTCAAGCAGCTGAGTGGTATAGAAAAACTCCATGTCAAAAGGCGGATCTTTACGCATCAGAACCACGTCTAATGATGAAAGCGATGCTGTGTAGCTATTGCCCAATGAATACCAGTCATCGTCGCTGTCGAAAACCTCGAGTGGCCGGAGGTTCGCAAATGTTTCGCCTGTCTTGATGAAAAGGTCTTGCTGCTCAAGATAAACGAGCTCATGCCCCGTCTTTGTAGCCGCGCGCAGAAGACCCAAGGTTGTATCTTTTTTGGTATTGATGCCAGAGATGGGGTCCATTAGTACCCCAATGCGCAGTCCCATAATTCTGTGCTCATTGCCTAATTAACAAGACTAAGTTTGAGTGCGCGTAACGGTGGGTTCAAGCGTTTATATCGCTCTTAAGTCACCCCATTGCGTGCCGAGGATAGACAAGGCGACAAGCGGAGCAGTTTCCGTTCGCAAGATCCGAGGTCCCAGGTTAAGACCAAGAAATCCATAGTCTGACGCGAGGGTAACCTCGTCATCGCTCAACCCCCCTTCGGGTCCAACAAGTAGCGCAACGCTGCTTGGCGGTGTCGTTGGAAGCGCATTGCTTAAGCCGGGGTGCAGACAAAACTTCTGTTCTGCTTCAGTTGCTTCAGCCCAGCTTCCTAGTGGTTGCGGAGGCTGTACTTCAGGAACGACAGCGCGACCACTCTGCTCGCAGGCACTGATGACGATTTGTTGCCAATGATCTTGTTTCTTTCTCCATCGCTCAGTTGTCAGCCGGACGTCCACCCGTTGGCTCAGTATTGGTGAGATCGAGGAGACGCCCAATTCGGTCGCCTTTTTTATGGCCCACTCGAAGCGGTCGCCTTTTGAGACCGCTAAACCTAACCGGGTAGAGAGTGGCGACTCATTTGAAGGGTCGTCCTTGGACAAGACGTCCACTGTGACATTAACTTTTGCAATTGAGCATATACGAGTGGTGTAGTTATAGCCGTCGCCGTTAAAAACGGTGACGGCATCGTTTACTTTAACTCTGAGGACGCGAGCTAGGTGATGGCTTGACCGCTCATCAAGAACGACCGATTGCCCCACTTTGAGATCGGAATGTGAATGAACTCGATAACTGCGCATAGCGCACAGTGTATCAGTTGATTCCTATCTAGTACTTGTAGCTGTCGTTTTTGAAAGGCCCGTCGACACCGACGCCAATGTAATCACCTTGCTGTTGGGTGAGCTTGGTCATGACACCGCCAAAACCTTCAACCATAAGCGCTGCGACTTGCTCGTCGAGGTGCTTTGGCAAGACTTCAACTGTGATGGCAGCTGCCTTCTCATCCGCAGGCAGGTCCGCAAAGCGCTTCGCGTATACGTGAATCTGCGCGAGAACTTGATTTGCGAACGAACCATCCATAATACGAGAGGGGTGACCTGTCGCGTTTCCGAGGTTGACCAAACGGCCCTCGGCGAGGAGCAGGAGGTGGTCGTTGGTATCGCGGTTGCGGTACACCTTGTGCACCTGTGGCTTAACCTCTTCCCACTCCCAATT
>CBFIHK010000002.1:0-76516 GCA_965662305.1 Luminiphilus sp. | reverse complement strand
AGCAGGTTTGGATGGGTAACTGATCTAGATCAACCTGCTCGCCCTCCAGCACAATTTCTTGACAGGGAGCACTTTTGATTTGTTTAACAGGCATATTAAGTACCTGTTTAAAGTCATGGCGTTTTTCCCACAGATCGCGCAGGCCTTTGGGGGGCTCAGGCTCTTTAAGAAATGCCAGCAATGTGCCTACATCACGCAGTGCAGAAACGCTCTCCTGGCCCATGCCCATGGCCACTCGCTCTGGGGTGCCAAATAGATTGCACAGTACGGGTGTGTCGTAGCCTTTGGGGTTTTCGAATAGCAGGGCAGGACCTTTGGCACGCAATGTACGGTCACTGATCTCTGTCATTTCCAGATTGGGGTCGACTTCCTGGGATATACGAACCAGCTCTCCCCGTTGTTCGAGGAAAGCTATAAATTCGCGGAGGTCGGAATATTTCATAGGGCTTTAGCCTGGGTCACTGCGTCTGAGCTATGATACGCAGCACGCTCTAACTTTGGCGCACTATTTGCGTTTCATTGCGCCAAAGAATTCTGCATTGTTTTTGAAGCCTTTAAGCTTCTCAACCAAAAACTCAGCAGCGCCAAGGTCTTCCATATCATGGAGTAATTTGCGCAAAATCCATACTCGCTGTAGTTCGGATTCATCCATTAACAGATCCTCACGACGAGTGCCTGAGCGGCGCACATTAATGGCTGGGTAGACACGCTTTTCTGCAATCTTGCGATCCAGAATCAGCTCCATATTACCTGTGCCTTTAAATTCCTCGTAGATGACCTCATCCATCTTGGAGCCGGTTTCGGTCAGGGCAGTTGCGATAATTGAGAGGCTGCCACCTTCCTCGATGTTACGCGCAGCACCGAAGAATCGCTTTGGGCGCTCGAGCGCGTGCGCATCAACACCACCGGTGAGTACCTTGCCTGAACTCGGCACGACCGTATTGTAGGCGCGTGCCAGACGCGTAATCGAATCCAACAGGATGACAACGTCGCGCTTGTGCTCCACCAGCCGCTTGGCTTTCTCAATCACCATATCGGCGACCTGAACGTGACGGGCGGGCGGCTCATCAAAGGTAGAGGCGACAACTTCGGCGCCGCGTGCGCCCACTGAGCGCTGCATTTCGGTCACTTCTTCCGGGCGCTCGTCGATGAGCAGAACAATGATGTAGCACTCGGGATTGTTGCTAATAATTGCTTGAGCGACGCTCTGCATCATGATCGTTTTACCCGCCTTGGGCGGTGCCACTAAAAGGCCGCGTTGTCCTTTTCCAATCGGTGAGCACAAATCGATAATTCGACCTGTTAGATCCTCTGTCGAGCCATTCCCTTTCTCTAGGGTGAGGCGCTGATCCGGAAATAACGGTGTGAGGTTTTCAAAGAGAATCTTTGCTTTCGCTGTCTCGGGCGACTCAAAGTTAACTTCGCTGACTTTAAGTAAAGCAAAGTAGCGCTCGGAGTCCTTGGGTGGCCTGATCATACCTGTGACAGTGTCACCGGTACGAAGATTAAAACGGCGAATCTGACTGGGGCTTACGTAAATATCATCGGGTCCGGCTAAGAAGGAGCTGTCAGCTGATCTCAGGAAGCCGAAGCCGTCTGACAAAATCTCCAGGACACCGTCCCCGAAGATATCTTCGCCACTTTTCGCATGACGCTTAAGCAGCGAGAAAATAATATCCTGCTTGCGCGAGCGGGCCATATTTTCAATGCCCATTTCCGCCGCCATGTCGATGAGTTCTTGTGTCGACTTGGTTTTGAGCTCGGTCAAGCTCATGGGGTTTTCGGACGGCACATGTGGTTCGCGACGGTTTCTGCGGTTGCGGTTTCGTCGGTTGCGTCCACCACCTTGGTTTTCACCTTCCTCTTGGGCGGGTGCGTCTGACTCGGCTGCAGACTCTCCGGACGTAGCCTGCTCCGTAGCAGCGGCTTCCTGAGTGGTGTCTGCCGATCGATTAAGTTTGAGCGTTCGCGTGGGCTTGTCTTCGCCACTACTTACGCTTGCTTCTGCTGAATGAGCATCGGATGTGGCCGCTTCTTGTGCCGGACTTTCCTGAGGCGTGGGCTCGACGCTGGCCTCAACGGCTGCGCCTTGGTCAGGATTCATGTTTTCTTCTTCTTGCACTGGAATTACCTGTGACTTTGGGAAATGAGTAAATGGTTATTTCTGTTTTGGCCAAGGAATACATTTGCCAAACGCAGACCCCAAGCGACGCAGTAATGAACTTTTAAAATGGCGTTTTTGGGGAGGATAGGGGCGAAGACATCGCCCACACCTGAAAGGTAGCACCGCTCAGGCGGTGCGTCTACCGAATAAAGAAGGAATTTTAGCTACGGCTGCTAGCTTTAGAGACAGCCGTCCACAAACTCAGCGAGTTGCGTTTTGGATAAAGCACCAACCTTCGTTTCAACAGCACTGCCGCCTTTGAATACGATTAATGTTGGGATACCACGGATACCAAACTTCCCTGGGAGGTCTGGGTTTGCGTCTACATCGACCTTGCATACCTTGAGCTTATCGCCGTATTCGTTTGCGATTTCCTCAAGTACGGGTGCAATCATTTTGCAGGGCCCGCACCACTCCGCCCAAAAGTCGACAAGGACAGGGACGTCTGAAGAAAGAACTTCGTTTTGAAAGTCAGCGTCACTGACGTGGGTAATGTTTTCGCTCATGGTGCCTCCGAATGTTTCGCGACATATACTCTCAAAAAATTTCTTTGGATGACAGTGTTGAAATCGAATGTCGGGTGAAGAGAGTGATAGATGGTTCGTTTACTTGGTGCGATGCGCCGACGATTCCTTCTACACGGGAGTGACAACGAATCTAGCGAGACGCCTTCGTCAACACAACGGAGAAATAGTAGGGGGTGCCGGCTACACGCGGGGCAGGCGCCCTGTTGATCTAGTGTGGTCGGAAGCGTGTATTGATCGCTCTCAAGCGCAACAGCGCGAATATATCGTTCGTCGCAGTCCCCGGGCTGAAAAATTGATGTTGGCGGCAAGCCACGGTCAAACCTGCCTCGAAAGTGGATCATGAGCAAGTTGCGACGTTGATCTGCAGCAGTTTTATTGGATATCAATTGGACTGAAGTCCATCATGAGAGGCCACTTTTTTAAACTGCCCGTGGACCTTAAATGGCCACTATGGTGCATGGATAGCAGCGGTGACGGATAGCAGGGTTGATGGATAGTAATCTGCAACAGACATTCTGGAATTGGGCGCTTGAGCGTTACGATGACACCGCACTGCGGGGTTGTTTGCTTGGCTTGCAAGAGTCATGCGGTTTGGTTGTAGTCGAGGCCTTGTTCTTTGCATGGCTTGCGGAGCAGGGCCGACAGCTAACGTTGGCGGAAGCGCAACGCATGGACAAGGCCATAGCCCCATGGGTAGAGAGGGTGTTGCTGCCCCTCAGGCGAGAACGGGTTAACTGGAGTAATAATATAAACGCTTCGCTGCTTCGCCGAGAGGCCTTGAGGTTGGAGTTGGAGGCTGAAAAGACCGTGGTGACGCTCTTGTGCGAGGCACTGGCGCCACCCTTTGAGGGGGCGAGTCCCGTTTCCTATCAACTCAATCTAGGTCTGATTGCATCATTGTCATCCTCGGATGATCTCGATCAGTTGATAGAAGCTTTTAATCAGTAGCCACGCTGTTTTCAGGCGCGTAGTATTCGTCTCTCCTTTACCAACACACAGGACTACCTGCCATGTTTAAAGCGAGTAATTTCTCGGGAGTTAAATTTCGGTCCGCGGCGCTAGCTGCTCTGATTGGCTTGGGCTTGGTCGCTTGTGATCAACCCACGGAGTCGACTGAAATGAGTTTGGAGAGTCAAGATCAGCGCATTAGCTACGGCATTGCTTTGAACATGGGCCGCAGAATGAAGGCCGAGGGCGTGCCTCTCGATGCGGATGCATTCGCAGAGGGCATCCGAGATGCTATCTCAGGTGCTGAAGCGAAGATGACCGATGAAGAAATCAACGCTGAGATGATGGCTATGCAAGAAAAGATGCAGGCTGAGCAAGAGGCTGAAATGCAGGCCGCTGCGTCGGCAAACCTTGAAGTAGGCAAGGCTTACCTCGCAGAGAATGCGAGTGCTGAAGGTGTGCAAGTCACAGCGACTGGCCTCCAGTATCGAGTGGTTAAGAAGGGCACCGGCGCTACGCCAACGTCAGCCGATTCGGTTGAGGTGCACTACGAGGGTCGTTTAATCAATGGAACGGTCTTCGATAGCAGCTATAGCCGTGGACAGCCTGTGACCTTTGGCGTCACGCAAGTCATTCCTGGCTGGACCGAGGCGCTTCAATTAATGAGTGAAGGCGCTGAATACGAGCTCACTATCCCGTCCGAACTCGCCTATGGTGCAGGTGGCGCAGGTGGTGCAATCGGTCCTAATGAAGTTTTGATCTTTAAAGTCGAATTGCTATCAGTAGTCGGTGCTGACGGCTAAGTTCTGGCGCACGGGCGGCGGCGGATTATCCTGCCGTTGCTCGGAGCGTTCAAAAAATTACAGTCGATATTGCTCATAAAAGGCCTGCAAAAAGGCTTCAAAGGGCACTGTGTCATTACTCTCTATTTCGCGTTGTTTGCGCAGTGAAGCGATCGCTTCATCTGCCAGATGAGTTCGAGTTTTTTGTGGGATCGCAGCTTCACCAAACATTTGATTCCATTGTTCAGAGTATTGTCCCACGAGAGTCGAATAATCGATCCGCTTCTCACTCAGCTCGCGAACAACCCGCGCAGACGGGGTTTCTTGGTCACCAAGCACTCGTGCGCGCGATGTTCTGATAGCCTCAGCGTGCCGCGTTGTTTGATTGGCAGTATCCAGTAGCTCCGCAGCAAACAGCATTGAGTCCAGTATTGGTTGAGATACTTCCGCGAGCGTTCGCTCTTCATTAATTTCAGTCAGTAAACGCAGCGACGGATCGCGTCCGCAGTTTAGTGCACGCTGATTGTTTTCTTCGTCAATTTTTCGTGAGCCAGGCGTGCAGGGCGGGCTGTCGTCGAGTAGGCAACTCAGTAAGAAGGAATCAACGAGAGCTGTCGTCTCGACGTCTATACCTAGGGGGGTGAAGGGGTTTACGTCTAAACAACGAACCTCGACATATTCTATACCTCTCGTATCTAGGGCTCTGACAGGTGCTTCGCCCGACTGCGTAACCCTCTTGGGGCGGATCGCGCTGTAGAACTCGTTTTCAATTTGCAGAAGACCCTGGTTCAACTGCAGCATCTCATCATTGTGTGTCTTTGGAAGAGAAGCATACCCTTCGTGTGGTTTTACTATGGCTTCGGTCAGCGTCTGAATGTAGGTCCCCAGCTGGTTGTAGCAAATTTGCAAACCGTCTTGTGCCGAGCTCGTGTAGCCCAAGTCACCCATACGTAACGATGTGGCATGTTCACTTACCAGTGTCTTGGCTTGTCCTGAAACCAAATGGCTAGGAGTCTGTTGAGAGAGGAAGGATTTGCTAATCGCAGGAGAGCTGCCGGTCAAAAAGTTAAGTAACCACTGGCGCCGCTGGAAGTTGCGAATAAGTGCGAGGTAGCCTTCCGTACGCCAATCGGTAATCGATAAATCTTTTTTCGTGTGGGTGAGCGACTGCTCCCAAAAAGCGTTCGGCAAGGAAAAATTGTAGTGAATGCCGGCAATGGCCTGCATGGCCCTACCGTAGCGGGCACCGAGTCCGTTCCGGTAGACCCGCTTCATCGTTCCGATGTTGGACGATCCGTAATACGCGATAGGAATATCGGTCTCGCCCTCTATCTCGCCGGGCATGCTCGCACCCCAAATAATTTCATTGGGCAATGATTGCGATGTATAGGCGTGTAAATGAAATAATTCGTCGAGCGCGGCCTCGGGAGTTTCGTGAACCCCGGTTATAAATTCGAGCAAAGCTTCAGAGTAGTCGGTCGTAATCGCGCTATGGGTAAGCGCCGAACCTAAAGCTGTCGGATGTGGTAACTGTGAAATGCGGTGCGTGTCGCGGGATACACGCAAACCCTCTTTTTCAATACCGCGCCGTGCAACGAAACATGACTTGTCACCTACTTGATCTAGCAAGTCCCTAAACGCCTCGGCCATCATTTTGCAGTACCTTCATTACCACTGGGGTCTTGTACGTTTGTCACATTGATCGGATCGGCACGTCAAGACGGTCGGCAGTGTACGCCCTATGGTATAAATTGGTACAGAGATAAACCCTCAAATGACCGGGGACAATATATGGATTTTGAGCAATGGTTGAAAACTCTTGCCGCTGAAGGGGGGTCTGACCTTTATCTGACGACAGGTGCGCCTCCGAGTGCCAAGTTTTCAGGTGAAATGCGGGCCCTATCAGACATCCCGTTAGGGCCGGGTCAAACCCGCGCGCTTGCCTACGAGTTAATGGATGAGCAGCAAGCGCGGGAATTTGATGAAAAGTTAGAAATGAATCTCGCTATCTCGCTAGCAGGCGTGGGTCGGTTTCGCGTCAATATTTTCAGACAGCGAAATGAGGTTGGCATGGTCGTCCGCTACATTGTTGTCGATATTCCGGCGATGGGGCAGTTGGGTTTGCCATCGGTTGCGGCTGATTTGATTAAAGCGAAGCGAGGGCTTTTGTTGGTCGTGGGCGCTACTGGGTCGGGTAAGTCGACAACGCTTGCCTCTCTGATTGATCATCGCAACAGCACAATGGGCGGGCACATTGTGACAATTGAAGATCCCGTCGAATTTATTCATTCACATAAAAAGTCGATCGTAAATCAACGCGAATTGGGCGTTGATACGCGTAGTTGGGAAGCGGCGCTCAAGAACACGCTTAGGCAAGCTCCCGACGTTATTTACATTGGTGAAATTCGTGATAGAGCGACAATGGAATACGCGGTTTCATTTGCTGAGACCGGGCACCTGTGTATATCCACTCTACATGCTAACAACGCGAATCAGGCGCTCGAGCGCATAGTTAACTTCTTCCCGGAAGAGCGAAGGCCACAGCTTCTGATGGATTTGTCGCTAAACCTGCTGGGCATTATGTCCCAACGTCTTATTCCAACGATCGAGGGCGGTCGATGTGCTGCGATAGAGGTGATGCTTGCATCGCCCCTGATTAAAGACTTGATTCTTCAGGGCGATATTCATGCGCTGAAGGAAGTAATGGAGAAATCGATTGATCAGGGTATGAAAACCTTTGATCAGGCTCTCATCGCATTGCATCACAACGGTAAGATCTCTGAAGAGGAAGCGTTTCGCAATGCCGACTCGGTCAACAATGTGCGTTTAAAGATAAAACTAGCCAGAGACGGTGCAGCGGCTAAAGGAATTAGTGGGCTCTCACTTCAAGACAGCGACTGATCAAGCGCTAGATGCTCCGCGTCTTGGTCGGTAATAGGGGGGGGAGACCCGCGGCGAGAGTGGCAAAGATAACATTGCTTCTAGCACTGGGGTGATTTGTTTGAGTTGCAGCATTGCTCTGTGAAGAGCGAGGCAATGGCTTGCAGACAGCGCAGCTGAGAACGGCAGGGTTGAACGACGGTTTAGCTATTTAGCTCGGTGAGTAGTGTATCAATCACTCGCTCGAGCTGCTTAAGCGTGCTGCACTCGGCTGCAACATCACAGTTCCTCATGACACCGGCCATCTCCGAGTCGCCAGTGCTCCAGCTTCGCTGACTCTCGGGGTTGAGCCAGATAAGCTGGCGGCATTTCGACCGAATTTCCGCGAGTAGATCTAATCTCGGATCAGTGTTGTTGTTCCGCGCATCGCCGAGAACAATCACTGTTGTTACCCGATTGATGTCCGCCATAGCGAGATCAGCAAAGTCCTCGAAGGCTCTTGCATAATCGGTGGCGCCACCGTATCTGAGATTCACTCGCTCGATCGCAATTTCAACCGGGAGTGCCCGCAAGGTCTCGGTCACCTCGCCCAGGTTCGAGGAGAAGGCAAAGCTCCTTGTTCTCGGCAAGATGTCTTGTAGTGAGTGGACAAACAACAATAGAAACTTTGCGTACGCCGCTACGGAGCCACTGACATCACAGAGGATGAGAATTTGTGGCTTTCTGCGAACACTCTTTCGCCATTGAGGTTTGAAAGGAACACCGTCTGTCGCCATTGCCTTTCGCAACGTAGCGGGGACAGCGAGTTGACCACGCTTCACGCGCTTTCGAATGCGACCGTGTCGGGCCGCTAGCTTTCGTGTCATTCTTTCGAGTAAACGCTTCAGCCGTGCGCGGTGGTGCTGATCGACATTGCCCAGCGACATGTTACTCAAGGCTTCATCAAGCATGTCTTCGGCATCGCCGCTGGCGTGGACCATATAGGCTCGATCAACGCGATCCCGCACTTTATTCCGCAGTTGCTCGCGTAATGCTTGTACCGCCTCGAAAGCGGCCGGCTCAGTGCTCTCTAACTCGACGGCTGCATCTCTCAGAGCTTGCTCGCCTAGGGCGTCCAGCATTTTACGGATGTATTGCCCGCGCTGCGTGAGCAGCTTTATCGCAGAGACATCGACCTGCTGTGCAGCGGTCTCAACTGCTATGGCAATGGCAGCTTCATCACCGCTTTTAAGTGCCTCAACAAGGTCGCTTGAAAGGTTTTTTGCGAGTTCGGGTTGCGCCTCGAGCGCCTGTGCCAGCTGCTGTCCCAGCTGTTCGGGGCTGGGTTGCTCACTTTCTGATGCGTCTTTCGATTCACTATTTTGCGTCTTTGGCTTTTCGTCCTCTGGAACACCAAAGTACTGCTCGAACGCCTTGTTGAAGATTTCTATTTCAAACTTTGACTTCGCGAGCGCGCTACCAAGGCCGTCTTTGAGCAGTTGCCGATTCGCGTAACCCACGAGCCCGGCAACCTCCATTGCAACCAGCGAATCAGCGGGAGAAATAAAAATATCCCGCCCACGCAAGAATTCGATGAAGGCGAGTAAGCGATCAGTCGGCGCGTCTTGGCTCAGACGTTGAGGCGCATTCATGCCGTTAGCGGGCCTCGGTGGCCTTCACGTCCTGATTCAACAGCTCTGTTAGATTGTCTACTACGCTGCTCAAATCGTCTTCGTACTTGAGTAGGGCGTTAAGTGAGCTGCGTACCAACTCCTCATCGAGTGAGTCGGCGTGAAGCAACACCAAGCTCTTTGCCCAGTCGATGGTTTCCGAAACTGATGGCAGCTTTTTAAGGTCCATCTCGCGCACTTTGCTGACAAAGGATGTCAGATGCTCAGTCATTGCCTCAGTGATTTGAGGAACGCGCGCCCTGACAATCTTCCCTTCCAACTCGGTGGTGGGGAAATCTATGTGCAGGTGCAAGCAGCGACGTTTGAGTGCATCGGAAAGGTCTCGCGTGTCGTTACTTGTCAGAAATACCAGTGGCTTCGAGCGACCTTTGAGTGTCCCCAGCTCAGGAATAGATACTTGGAAGTCAGAGAGAACCTCGAGTAACAGTGACTCAAACTCAAAGTCTGCCTTATCGATTTCGTCGACCAGCAGCACGACACCGTCTTCAGCATCGATTGCCTGCATAAGAGGGCGCGGCTCCAAAAATTCTTTAGAGAAAAAGACATCATCGAAGCTGTGCAGTCGCTCCACAGACTCGCGCAGTCCCGTAGCGCCCTCCATCACTTCCGCAAGCTGGGTTTTCAGAAGCTGCGTGTATAAAAGCTGCTTGCCATACTTCCACTCATAGATTGCTTTGGACTCATCCAAGCCCTCGTAGCACTGCAGTCGCACTAGCGGTGCGCCTGTGAGCAATGCACAGCTCTTGGCGAGCTCTGTTTTACCTACGCCTGGAGGCCCTTCGACAAGGATGGGTTTCTCCAGAGCAGCAGCCAAGTATACGACGGTGGCTATCTGCTCGTTACAGATATAGCCCTCGGCGGCAAGCGAATCGATAATACTCTCGACGCTCCCCAATTTCGGAAACGAGTTAGACATAGAAATTCCTAATTTGTGATCAACCGCCCGTGACGTTCATCAAGCGGACCACTTGAGGTTCATCTGGTTGATCGAACACGTGACGTTCGGGTTTATACGCAAGCGCGGCGACAATTGCACGTTTCAAGCTGGACGAATCCATGTCGCTTCTCAGCAGTTGCCGCAAATCCAGCGCGTTCTCGTGACCCAAACACAGAATCAGTCGGCCGTCTGGTGTGACCCGAAGTCGGTTACACGAATCGCAGAAGTTGTGAGTTATCGGTGAAATAACGCCCACTTCGGTTGATGTGCCCTCAACTGCGTACCTTCGTGCAGGACCATCCGAAGCCCCGCCAACAACAGGAACGAGATTAAAGCGCGATTTAATTGTTGATAGCACCTGGGCAGAGGGCACTAGGCTGAGTTCTCGCTCCGTCTGGGTGATATGCCCCATCGGCATCTCTTCAATAAAGGCAATATCGATACCCTTGTCCAAGGCGTAGTCGAGGAGGGGTTCGATTTGCGCTTCGTTTTGACCGGTGAGTAGCACCGTGTTCAGCCTAATGCGCTGAAAGCCGGCATCAATCGCGGCGTCGATGCCAGATAACACTTTGTCTAGACTTCCGGTTCTCGAAAGTTCCGCGAATTGCGATGGACAGAGAGTATCGAGGCTGACATTGATACGCGACACACCGGCATCCGCAAGGGGTTTTGCTAAATGCGTTAACTGACTGCCGTTCGTCGTAAGCACCAGTTCCTTGAGACCCTCGATCGCGTGCAGTCGTCTCGTAATAGAGACAATATCGGGTCGAATCAGTGGCTCTCCACCCGTTAAGCGAATCTTCTCGACGCCTAACTCAACGAAAAGACTCGCCAAGCGGACAAGTTCATCCTCAGACAGCACGGCTTTCCTCGGAAGGAAACGCATGTCTTCAGTCATGCAATACTGGCAGCGAAAATCGCACCGGTCGGTCACGGAGAGTCTGAGATAGCGGATGCGACGATCGAAGGTATCGACAAGGGAAGACAGCTGAGATTTCATGTCGATAGTGTAACGAACAAACATGGGTAATGCGCAATGCTGAAGTCGCATTGGTTGAATTTAAATACGTCGATTATCCCGGGGCTGCTGGCTGCTTTAAGCGCTGGTTTGTTGTCCGATGCCTTGGGTCAGTCGCAGGCGGCGTCGATCACGACCGCCGTTGCCTCACTGTGCGTCTTTTGGTGGATTTTCGAGCCCATACCCATTCCTGTCACGTCTTTAGTGCCAATGGGTGTTTTACCGCTTCTCGGCGTGATCACCCCCGCTGATGTTGCCGCAGCGTACGGGTCTCCTTTGATTTTATTGCTCATGGGTGGGTTTTTGCTGTCAAAGGGGATGGAATCAACGGGTGCACATACACGCATAGCCATAACGGTGGTGAGGTTTGTGGGTGCCAATGAGCCAAAACGATTGATACTGGGCTTTATGTTGGCAGCGGCACTGCTCAGTATGTGGATATCCAACACTGCAACCGTCTTGATGCTCTTGCCTGTGGCGCTAGCTGTTATTGCGACCTCGAGCGCTCCTTCAGCCTTGGCACCGCCATTACTTCTGGGCTTGGCATGGGCTTGTAGCATCGGTGGGCTCGGAACGCCCATTGGTACGCCGCCAACGCTTATCTTTATGCAGGTGTATGAGGAGACCACCGGCACCGCCGTGAGTTTCAGTGAATGGATGACCTGGGGCATTCCCGTGGTTGCGCTGATGGTGCCTTCGATCGCGATATTTCTTGCTAGACAGGTGCCTAATGATCTGACGGTTGATCTTCCCGACATCGGAGGCTGGCGAAGTGCAGAGAAGCGTGTGCTCATCATATTTGCGCTCACCGCTATTGCTTGGATGACACGCACTGAGCCCTTCGGTGGCTGGCGAGTCTGGTTTGATATGCCCACGGCAAATGACGCAGCGGTAGCGTTTTGTGCCGTTGTTGCCATGTTCATCACACGCGATAAATCAGGCGAACCCCTCATAAGCTGGGAGCAAGCGAGTGCGATACCTTGGGGAGTGCTGCTTTTATTCGCGGGCGGAATTACCCTTGCCAAGGGCTTTGTTACCTCGGGTCTGAGTGCTCAGGTGGGAGAGTTATTGGCCGGCTTGGCGCTGGTCCCCACACTTCTTGCAATCATAGTCGTAGCTGCTTTGGTCACTGCATTGACCGAGGCAACATCGAATACGGCAACGACTGCGCTGCTGATGCCGATATTGGCGGCCGCATCGATGGCGGCTCAGATCGATCCAATGATTTTGATGGTGCCAGCCGCAATGAGCGCGAGTTGTGCCTTCATGTTACCTGTGGCGACCGCGCCTAATGCCGTTGTATTTGGTACTGGCCAAATCAGCATTCAAACCATGGTTCGGTGGGGTGTTTGGGTGAATTTGCTAGGCGTGCTGGTAATAAGTGGCGTGGTGTTTGCCGTTACCGCAGCTTGATGGATAGCAAATCAGTATTCGTTACGTTGGGGGATAAACTCAGAGGCAGTGCGGCACTTGTTAGGGCTAAAGCGCATTGCCTCTGAGTCGAGTGGCTATCTCAAGCGAGACACCTACTTGGGCGGGATATTAGAGCAATCCCATCATTGTCTCGGCAGAGCTGACATCAACGCCAGGTCCTTCCTCAACGTTTATGTGGGTGATTACCCCATTGTCTACGATCATGGCATAGCGTTGGCTGCGCTTGCCCATGCCGAAGCCAGTGGCATCGAGCGTAAGACCCATTGCGTCGGTGAATTGACCATTTCCGTCAGCGACCATAACGATTTCGCTGGCGTTCTGCGCTTCGCCCCAAGCGCCCATGACAAAGGCGTCGTTCACCGAAAGACAGGCAATTGTATCGATGCCCGCAGCCTTGATTTTGTCAGCCATCGCAACATAGCCCGGGAGGTGCGCCATCGAACAGCCGGGCGTGAACGCGCCTGGCAAGGCGAAGAGCAAAACGCGCTTACCGTTGAAAAGATCGTCTGTGGCTAGCGGTGCAGGACCTGATTCACCCATAACAGACAGTGTGCAAGATGGGACGTTGTCCCCAGAAGAAAGCGCCATTGGAGTCTCCATGAAGTTATAAAGTGCTATTCGATATTTCTCATAGTCGTTGAAAACACTGCCAATAGGCAAGGCCTCAAACTTTCTTTACCGGGAGTTACTCATAAAAGATTGTTCCCACGGAACTTTGGAACACGCGGGACGAGACTGGACAGTGACTAGATTGATGTATAACTGTGCGTCACGCTAGCAGGATTAATGGCGGTAAAGATAAGGCCACGGCTCTAATGATTGATAATTCAGCCGCACATATTGATGCAAAAGAGATGAACCTGCCTCGAGGCGAATATCCGCGCCCCATTCTCGTTCGCGATGAATGGAGAAGTCTCAATGGTGACTGGTCTTTCCGTACCGATTCCGATAATCGAGGAATTCTTGATAGCTGGTTTAAAACACGATGGCCGGATGCCCGTACGATTTCGGTACCGTTTTCCATGGAGTCTATCGCCAGTGGGATTGGTGAGCCCGAGGGGGCGTCTGTTGTCTGGTACCAACGCGAGTTTACGAAACCTGAGACGTGGGATGGGCGCATTGCTCTTCGCATTGGTGCGAGTGATTTCCTGACGCGCGTCTTTGTGAATGGACAAGAGGTCGGTCGGCATCGAGGCGGTTATGCATCTTTTGGCTTTGATATCGAGCATGCACTTACGCCCGGCACCAATATAATCACCATTCGGGTTGAGGATTCTCTATCGTGGACTCAACCAAGAGGGAAACAAGCGGGTACGACGCGATGGCCTATCGATTACGACGGGGTGACGGGTATCTGGCAGTCTATTTGGCTAGAGCCTTTGCCAGCGATATCAATCGAGTCTACGTCCTATGATTATTGCTTTACCGAAAAGGCCCTTAACTACAAAGTCTTTTTTTCTAGGCAAGTCGAGGGTGAGGTTAGGCTCGAGATTTTAGATGACGACCGCGTCATAGCCGTTGACAAAGTTGAGACTGGAGGGCGTGCAGAGGTTAGGACAACCCTTTTTATCGAGCATCCCCAGCTATGGTCACCAGCCCAACCCCATCTCTACTCAGTGAGGCTGACACTAGTAAACCAATCAACGGGTGAGCATGATGAGGTTTTGAGCTACACCGGTCTAAGAGAGGTTTCCGTCGTTGATGGCCATCTGTGCCTGAATGGTGTTCCCGTTTACTTAAGGGGAGTTTTAGATCAAGGATACTTTCCTGAGGGCTGGTACACAGCACCCTCTGATGACGATTTTCGTCGAGATGTAGAGCTTACACTCGCTATGGGTTTCAACTGCGCGAGAAAACACCAAAAGGCAGAAGATCCGAGATACCTCTACTGGGCAGACAAATTGGGGTTGATGGTATGGTCAGAAATGCCGTCTGGAAGAGTATTCTCGTCCGAGTTGGTGGAGTCCCTGACGGGAGAATGGATAAATCTCATCAAACGAGATCGTGCTCACCCATCAATCATTGCCTGGGTTCCATTTAATGAGTCATGGGGTGTTTGGCACCAGAGCGAACGTCCCGAGCAACGCGCCTTTGTTGATGCCATTACTTCAATTGCCCAGTCTTTGGATACCAGTCGTCTTGTGATTGGAAATGATGGCTGGGAGTACTCGTCTGGAGATCTCTGGACCCTTCATCTCTACAATGAAGATAGTGATATCTCGAGTCGTTTAGGAGGCCTTATCGAGAATCCTCACAGTGCAGTTACCAGCGAGTTCGGTGGTCGAGAACGGGTGGGCGCCCTACCCGGCGCCAACGTAACAAACTTACCCATTCTCCTAACGGAATGTGGAGGGATTGGTTTTGGCTCTTATGGTGATCAGGATTTTAGTTACGGAAATCTCGCCGAGACCTCCTACGAACTTGAAGTCAGGATACGAAAGATTGTGGATGAAATTAGGTCCCTTGAGACAATTCAGGGATTCGTCTGGACCCAGCTCACCGACGTGCAGCAGGAGGTGAATGGGCTACTTTATTTTGATCGAAAGCCGAAGCTCCCGGTTAGTTTGTTTCGCGGCATCTTTGCTGAGACCGAAGAGCGGGAACGTTAAACGTCGCATGGATGACATTTTTTCAGATTTTAAGAACGGATCTGTGGGGACGATACGTATATTGTCCTAATAGGGTGGGGACAAAAGCTAGACGCAACACTTGTGTTTGAGTCGTTATGTCCCCATCTATGAGGCTTCCCACCAAATCGGAATCTGGTATGTCTGACACCGCTGAAGGAAACGCTGTGGCCACACGGCTTTCGCTGCGTAAACTTGTAATCGCTACGATTGCCACACTCGTGGGTCTAGTCGCAACCTGGGTCGTTTTGACCGCGAAGTCGGAGCCTCAGACCGGTGCACCGCCCGAGCGTCCCGCGCCTATGGTTGAGGTTATTACTGCTGCTCCTGCGGAACATCAGTTACGCGTGAAAACACAGGGCACGATTGGCGCAAAGACGCAGGTGGAACTTGCCGCACAGGTCGCAGGGCGGGTTGTCGAGGTCAGTGAAAATTTTGCAGACGGCGGTTTCTTTAATGCCGGTGATATTCTTCTAAAGATCGAGCCTGATGATTACGAGTTCGCGTTGGCACGTACTCAGGCGGCCTTAGCGCAAGCGGAGCAGCGTCTGGCTGAAGAGCGTGGTAGGAGTCGACAGGCCCAGCGAGAATGGCGCGAATTAGGGTCAGCCGAAGCGAATGATCTGTTTTTGCGTAAACCACAATTGCGCGCGGCTGAGCTAGCCGTTACCGCTGCAGAGGCAGACGTCGCTGCATCCAAACTTGCTCTTGAGCGAACAGTAATCCGGGTGCCGTTTGACGGAAGGGTTTTGCAAAAGCGTGCCGATGTCGGGCAGTTCGTTGGCAATGGCACTCCGCTGGCACAGGTCTATGCGATCGAGGCGCTGGAGTTACGCTTACCCGTCTCAGATGCGCAGTTGGCGCTCCTTCCCGATTCTTTACTCACATCGTCAGGTGGTTTGGTTGGATCCTCCGCGGCTGTAACGGTCAATATCGGTGATAAGGTATGGAATTTCTCGGCACCCATCGTTCGATCTGAGGCTGAGATCGATCGTCGCAGTCGTGTTGCTAATCTGATCGCCGAATTCAGCGGGACTCCTGAGGTTGGTGAGGGACGTCCGGCACTTACGCCTGGAGTATTCGCGCGCGCTGAAATCTTGGGGCGTCCCGTGCCTGGCGTTATAGAGCTGTCCAATACCGCTCTAAGCCCCGACGGTCATGTCTTGGTGGTAAACGAAAAATCCATACTGGAACGCAAAGATGTGGCCGTTGTTAACCGGGAGAAAGATCGTGTTTGGATATCAGGTATTAGTGAGGGTGAGGTCGTTGTTGCCGAGTTGAACAACACCCTTTTCCCCGGACTGCGCGTTCAAGTGATGGCGGCCAATTAATATGAACGGTCCCATCACATGGTTTATAAAGAATCCGATTGCGGGCAACTTGCTGATGGTGCTACTCATCATCGGTGGCTTCGCAAGCATCCCAAAGCTCGACAAGCAGTTTTTTCCAACGCCCGAGATTAACCAGATAGAAATTCGCATGGAGTTTCGTGGTGCGAGCCCCAGCGAAGTTGAGGAACAAATCTCCGTCAGAATTGAAGAAGCGATCCATGATCTGAACGGCATTGAAGAGCTTCGTTCCACCTCGCGTGAAGGGCTAGCGATTGTCATGGTTGAAGTCGAGAGTGACTATCCCACGCAAAAACTAACCAACGACATCAACACGCGCGTCGATGCGATCCGGACTTTTCCCTCGGACGCCGAGCGGCCTACCGTGACGGAATTAACCTACCGACACCAGATGGGCCGCGTTCAGATTTACGGTGATCTCAGCGAACGCGAGATGAAGCAGCTAGGCGAGACCCTGCGCGATGAGTTAGTCCGTCAGCCGTGGGTTTCCATTGTTGACCTACAGACAGCCCGCCCCTACGAGGTATCCATTGAGGTCTCTGAAGAGAGTCTTCAACGCTACCAAATCAGTTTTGATCAATTGGCTAATGCAGTGAGACAGGCGTCGATTAATTTGCCTGCCGGATCCGTCAAACGCGACAGCGGTGACCTGCTAATTCAAACGCGCGGTCAGGCCTACGATCGTGCCGACTTTGAATCGATTGTATTGCGCAGTGATATCTCGGGCCAAGAGTTGTTACTGAGTGACGTGGCAACAGTAAAAGACACTTTTGAAGACGTCGATGTAGATATCGAGTTTAACGGACAGCGCTCGCTGGGTTTAAACGTCTATGTGACGACATCGCCGGACGTTATTCTCACTACCGACACCGTGAAGGCGTGGGTTGCTGAGCGTTCCCAGACCTTGCCAGAGGGGGTGTCCCTCGAGTTCTGGCAGGATCCTTCTAAGTCCTTCAAAGAACGTGTCCGAACTTTGGTATCAAATGGACTTGGCGGTCTGGTGTTGGTGATAGTCGTTCTTATGCTCTTCCTGCGGCCAATGCTCGCGTTCTGGGTATCGGTTGGGATTGTAGTTGCCTACATGGGTACCCTGTTTGTTCTGCCATACACTGGGCAGGGCTTGAACATGATTTCGCTATTTGCCTTCCTGCTGACGCTTGGCATTGTGGTCGACGACGCCATTATTGTTGGTGAGTCCGTTCACTCGGCACAGAGTAGAGGGCTGAGCGGAGAGCACGGTGCGCTTGTGGGCGCACGGCAGGTGGTTAAGCCGGTTATTTTCGCGGTGATTAGCACCATGGTGTTCTTCGCCCCCATGTTCTTTTTGCCCGGCGAGTGGGGGCCGGCATCGATGGGGATTCCGGTCGTTGTTTGCCTTGCGCTGGCATTCTCGTTAATCGAGAGTCTTCTGATTCTGCCGTCCCACCTAGCTCACATGAAGCCAGAGCCCGAAATCGCTCAGACCAGTTGGCTGGGTCGCACAAGACGTGCCTGTGCTGATGGTCTCTCGTGGTTTGCAAATGATCGCTACAGACCTTTCCTGGAAAAGTGTCTGCGCAATCACGCCATGGTAGGTGGATTTTTCCTCGTAATGCTGTGCTTCAGTTTGGCCTTGTTTGGCGGTGGCTATTTGAAGAGCGCGTTCTTCCCTCGGGTAAATTCCGATTTCGTGGTCGGCAACGTGGAGATGCCGCAGGGTGGGGCATTTAGTGATACGCAGGCAATGCGTGATCGAATGATTCAGGCTGCAGAGGAAATCAAGGATAGCTATAACACTCAGCCTAGATTTGCTGAAACAGGGGCTATCGACAATATTCTCGGCGTTGCTGGCGGAAACAAGATCGATCTAGTGATGCAGACGGTCAGTGACGATCTTGATACGGAGGAGGTTGCAAAGCGTTTGCGCGAACGTCTGGGTGACCTCTCCGAAGCAAAAGATGTTCGCTTTGACTACACCATTCGCGATCCCGGTAAGCCCATTACCCTCCAGTTTGCGTCAGACAGCATTGCTGATCTTGAATTACTTGCGGACGATGTGCGCGCCTCGCTTGAACGGTACCCTGGTGTCTTCGATATCAGTGACAGTTTTGACGCACCGCTAGAGGAGCTGGTTCTCTCGTTGAAACCGGCTGCGGAGAATCTTGGGATTACCTTGGCTGATGTAGCGAGACAGATCCGACAGGCCTTTTACGGCGAGGAAGTTCAGCGAATTCCACGTGATGGTGAGGATATTCGTGTGATGGTCCGCTATCCGGAAGCCGAGCGTAGGGCCATTGCCAATATCAACTCGATGTACATTCGAACCAGCGATGGCAGGGAAGTGCCGTTCTCGACTGTAGCGACGTATCGTGTCGAAACCGGCTATCAATCGATTGAGAGGGTTGATCGCTTGCGGACACTCGAGGTGGCTGCTGATGTCGCCGACGATGGCGCACCGCCACGCGCTATTGTTGAGTCTATTTTGCAGAACGACGCACCGACCTGGCTTCAAATGTACCCTGGTTTGTCGATCAATATGGATGGCGAGCTGCAGGAGGAGATCGAGTTCCAGCAGGCAATGGTTTACCTGGGTATGCTCTCAATGCTCGTGATTTTTGGTCTGATGGCAGTCGCCTTTAAGTCCTATTGGCAGCCCTTCCTCGTCCTGACCGCCGTTCCCTTCGGTTTGATGGGCGCTATTTTTGGTCATTGGATCCTTGGCTGGCAGGTGAGCATGTTCTCGATTATGGGTGTCATCGCCTGCGCTGGTGTGGTGGTTAACGACAACCTGGTATTGATCGATCGCATCAACAACTTGCGTTCTGAGGGCCTCGATTTGGAAAGCGCACTATTACAAGGTGCCACTGATCGCTTCAGGCCAATTATTCTGACGTCAGTCACGACCTTTGTTGGACTAATCCCTATCATGTTGGAAACCAGTGTTCAGGCGCAGTTCCTGATTCCGATGGTCGTCTCATTGTCGTTTGGCGTGATGTTTGCCACCGGTGTGACGCTTGTTCTCGTGCCGGCGCTTTATCTTTTGGGTGATGATATCGGTAAGCTATTCGGCGCGCTGTCAGGTAAAGGTCCGAAGGTGGTTGCTTCCTAACTTAAAGCGCGAAGCTGCAGTGAGTGCAGAATCGTAGCGTGTAAAAAAGGGGCCAATTGGCCCCTTTTTGTTGCGTTTCTCCGGCTGGCGTTATTGCCTAGCGAGCAGGACCCGCCGCGACGATATCTTCGCTGATATCGAATTTTTGAATGTTGGCAGTGAACAGCCCGGCTAGCTGCGCCGCTTGTGCATCGTACGCCGCGTCATCTCCCCAGCTTGCTTTGGGATCTATGAACTCATCGGCGACACCTGGAATACTGACAGGGAAGTCTAAGTTCAGCGCATCGATATGCTTTGTCTCGACGTTCAGTAAAGCACCACTCTGCGCCGCGGCTACGACCGCTCGGGTGACAGGAATTGGGAATCGATTACCCTTGCCTTTTGCACCACCAGACCCGCCGGTCCAGCCGGTGTTGATGAGGTAGACCTGAGACCCGAAGTCTTCGATGCGCTTCATGAGCAAATCTGCATAATCTTGCGCGGGTCGTGGCATAAAGGGTGCACCAAAACAGGTGCTAAACGTTGGGTGGATGCCCGCTTCTGCGCCTAGTTCAGTTGATCCTACACGTGCGGTGTAGCCCGATAGGAAGTGGAAGGCTGCAGCTTCTTTTGACAGAAGACTCACGGGTGGCAACACGCCCGAGACGTCACAGGTTAGGAAGATGACGCATTTCGGCTCTCCGCCCATGTTGGTCGCGGAACGTTTTTCCACGTGGTAAAGCGGGTAACAACAGCGACCATTTTCAGTGAGAGACGTATCGCAGTAGTCCGCCTGTCGGGCTTCATTTAGAACAACGTTTTCGACAATCGCGCCAAAGCGAATGGCGTCCCAAATAATGGGTTCGTTCTTCTGACTAAGATCGATAGTTTTTGCGTAACACCCACCTTCGATATTGAAAACAGAGCCCGATGCCCATCCGTGCTCGTCGTCACCAATTAAATAGCGCGCAGGATCCGCAGAGAGTGTTGTTTTGCCAGTGCCTGACAGCCCAAAGAAAAGCGTGGTGTCACCATCATCCCCGATATTGGCTGAGCAATGCATGGGAAGTACATCTTTCTCGGGTAGGAGGAAGTTCTGCACTGAGAACATAGCCTTCTTCATCTCGCCTGCATAGCGCATGCCTGCGATGAGTACCTTGCGCTGACCAAAATTGATGATTACGACGCCATCTGAGTTCGTGCCGTCGCGCTCGGGATCACAAACGAAGTCCGCGACATTTAAAATCTTCCACTCGGCTTTATCCGACGGGTTGTAATTTTCCGGGCGAATAAACATGTTGCGCCCGAAGAGACCCTGCCAAGCGGTGCCTGTAATGACTTTAACAGGTAGGTAATGGTCGGAATGCTCACCCACATGTAAGTGTTGAATCCATTGCTCATTCTTAGCAACGTGGGCCTTTACGCGATCCCATAGCGCGTCGAATTTCTCGGCAGGGAATTCGCGGTTAACGCTGCCCCATTCAACGGCATCCTCGCTCGAGGGCTCCCGAACGATAAATCGATCAGCAGGTGACCGGCCTGTTCGGTGGCCGGTTTCGACACGAAGTGCTCCGGTGTCGGTTAAGCAGCCTTCTTTTCGGTCCAGAGCCATCTCAATAAGTTGAGCTGCCGTGCTGTCTGTGTGTTTGATCGGTGCTTGTGCACTCTGTTCAACGGTCATTTATGTCTACTTCCAGTGTGAGTGTGAAGAAAACGTGTGCCAGATCAGTGGAGAGTATGCTCCTCTTCTGGTCTAACGTCAGTCAGCGAATAGGAGTAGTGTCTACTACACATTTCGCAGTTCATCGTCACTGTTTCTTGCTCTTCAAAGAGCTCAGTGATCTCGTGTTCGGGTAATAAGCGGATAGCGTTCAGGCTTCGCTCACTAGAGCAGTTGCATTCGAATCGAATACCTTTCGGCTCGAAACGCTTAACTGCCCACTCGTTAAAAAGCCGATAGAGAAGGCGATCTGTATCGATCGTTAATAATTCCTCGGCCGTGATAGTCTCTGCAAGCGCACACAATGTCTGCCATTGATCGAAGCGGGCAGACTCGTCTGGCACCAGCTGTTTTGGTAGCTGCTGTAACATCAAGGCGGCCGCTGCCCCATCGCCGGTTGATAGCCAGAACTTGGTCGCCAGCTGCTCGCTTTGCTCAAAATAGTCGCTCAGCACATCGCATAACTCATCGCGCTGAACAGCAATGATACCTTGGTAGCGCTGACCTACATCCGGCTCGATAGTGAGCGTCAAAACGCCACTGGGAAGAAGCGAACTAAGTGGTCCAACTGCATGATCGAGTTCGCCCCGCGCTAATCCCCGCACCTGTCCCTCTGAGGAGCATTCCACCATGATCAGTGAGAGAGGGCCATTGCTGCGCCCTTGAAGCACAACGCGCCCTTGGAATTTGAGATTATTGCTAATCACTACAGCCGCCGCCGCGAACTCACCGAGTAGTCGCTTTACGCCTTCGCCGTAAGGATGTGCAGCGTAGAGATCTTGCAGAACATGCTGCAGTGTCACCGTCTCGCCACGCACATCCGCGTCTTCAAACAAGAAGCGAAAACTATTGTCAGTGACGGGTATGGAAGACATACCGCTAGTTTAACAAGCTCGCTCGATTGGGAGCGTGGAAACTAGCGTAGAATATTCACAATCGAGCTGCTGGATAGCAGCTCGGAGTAACAGCATTAAGCGAGCGCTTTGACTTTTGCGTTCAAACGGCTCTTATGACGTGCCGCTTTGTTCTTCTTGATAATGCCTTTATTTGCCATACGATCGATGACAGGAACTGCTGCATTGTAGGCTTCCTGAGCAGGGCCGTGCTCGCCAGCCCTAACCGCAGCAATAACCTGCTTCATCTTTGTACGAACCAATGAACGTAGGCTCGCATTGTGAGCGCGTTGCTTGTCGTTTTGTTTTGCTCTTTTACGAGCCTGTGGTGAGTTCGCCACGAAATCTCTCCGGAATTCAAAGGGCGCAGATATTGGGTGAGGTCGATGCCTATGTCAACCGCTCTGCGCCCATACGGTAATAATGTCTAACTTAGAGTCCCAGGATGACCAATAACCAGCCAAGTCCAGCAAGCAACAGGGTCTCCTTTGCTTCCGCAAAGCGGAAAAATGCGTAGCCGTAGCCAACAGGTGGCAGTAACAGTGAGAACATGCCCCACGCGTAATCTTCTTTCCAAGCTGTTATGAGCAATAACCCCCAGCTCAATAACAGGCAAGATACTCCCAAAAACATCAAATATGCGCTAGACGCTTCCATCTCTTCTTCTCCGCAGGTAGGGTTCACGACGGGGCGCGATGCTACCAGAATACGCTCGCTAGAACACAGTCAAAAAGGCCTAATGCGTTAATAGTGGGGTTTAGAGCGATCAACCCGCTTCGCTTGATTTGATATCGGCAATAGTAAAATGACAGACCCTTACAGCGAGATCAGACCGTACCGAGATGACGAGGTTAGCTCGGTCATCGATGATCTCTTGGCAGACAACGAATTTATCGACACGCTGATGGCGCTTAGGGGCAATAAATTTGCTCGATGGCTACCGGTGGTCGCACGACTTTTCGCGCGGCGATTTTTGAAAAAGCAGATCGCGGGTGTTGATACGGTCGAGGCATCTCAAGCCTTAGTGAAGACACAATTAGATCGAGTCGTGGCCTCTACCTCTCAGTTTTCCAGCGCCGGTATTGATGCGCTATTGGCTGCGGACTCTTATCTCTTTATTAGTAACCATAGAGATATTGTCATGGACTCTGCTTACGCCAATATAGTCTTGGTTGAGCAGGGGCACAGGACGGCACAGATCGCTATCGGGGATAATCTTTTGCAGAAGCCGTGGGTGTCTCACCTAATGCGCATCAACAAGAGCTTTATTGTGAAGCGCAACTTGAGCGGTCCCAAGCAGCAATTGGCTGCATCGAAGCAGCTCGCGAATTTTATGCGTAATGCCATAGCTGAGAATGAAGGTTCATTGTGGATAGCGCAGCGCGAAGGTCGCGCAAAAGACGGCAACGATCGGACCGAAGCTGCGGTCTTAAAAATGTTAACGTTATCGCGCGATAAGCAGTCCGAGTCGGCAGATGACGTGCTCGGTAAGCTAAAGATAGTACCTCTTACAGTGTCTTATGAGCTGGACCCTTGCGACTGTCGGAAGGCGCGTGAGTTGGCCGTGGGAGATGATTACCAAAAGCGTCAGTTTGAAGATCTCGAGAGTATTGCCGATGGAATAACGGGTGAAAAAGGTCGAGTGCATCTTCAGTTTGGTAAGCCGCTTGAATCTGAACCGCTGTCCGTCGCCGATGCCGTTCGACAAATCGATAAACAAATGGTGGAAAATTATCGCTTGTTTCAGACCAATGTTTGGGCCTACGAAGCTCTTGGCGGTGGTGACACCGACGCACTTCCTCAAATGGAAATCGCCAGCTTGTCTCGCGAGGCGTTTATGGCCCGATTTGATGATTTGACGGCGCTCGAGCGTAACCTAGCACTTTCCGCCTACGCTAAACCCGTCTTCAATTGGCTGCACTACAAAGCAAAGAGTTGATGCGATTTGCTCAGTGAAGATTTGCGACAATCGGTCCGCGATGCGTTTTCCAGCCTTACTCAAGCCAAGGGCCTAAAACCTCGCTGGGGACAGCGCCAAATGATCGCGGAGGTTGCGAATACATTGGGTGACACGGAGCGATCTCCTTTTTTGGCGATCGAAGCTGGCACAGGTACGGGTAAAACAATCGCTTACACAATTGCTGCTTTGCCGGTAGCAAAGGCGCAGTCAAAGACAGTGGTGATTGCAACAGCGACCATTGCGCTCCAAGAGCAGCTGATTCTGCAAGATCTTCCCGAGATAAAGCGTCACAGCGGTATCAATTTCAGTTACCAGTTGGCGAAGGGTAGAAGTCGCTACCTGTGCTTATACAAGTTGGATCAGCTGATTCAGGGTTCGGCTGATACCCCTATGTTGGCAATGTATCCTGACGAGTCAGAGTTGCCTGAGGGCGAGGAGGCTCAGAGGACGTACGATGCCATGTTAATGGCAGTGAGTGACGATAGTTGGGACGGCGATCTTGATAGTTGGCCTGATGCACTTGAGTCCAGTGTTATCCGATCGGTGACAACGGATCACTCACAATGTTTGGGCCGTCGCTGCCCTCATATTACGGGCTGTAGTTTCTTTCGTGCCAGGGAAGGCTTGGAAGAGGTCGATGTCATTGTAACTAATCATGATCTGGTGCTATCAGATTTTCGTTTGGGCGGCGGACTTATCCTCTCAGCGCCGGAAGATACCTTTTATATTTTTGATGAAGGGCACCAGCTAGCCGAGAAGTGTTTACAACACTTCGCCTGTTTCGCCCGTAGTGGGCGAACATTAAATAACCTAGCGGAGAGCCAGCAATGGTTCGAGAGCAAGCACACCTTTTTCCTGGAGAATGATGTTCGAGCTGAGTCGCTCGCGGCTATCACGGCAAATCAAACTGATTTATTGCAGATGACTCGGGATACCTTTGGTTTGTGTTGGTCACTTCTGAATAACCGGACGGATACTCGCTCAGATTTGCGGTTCGAGTTTGGCGTGGTAGAGAGTGAACTCAGGGAGGGAGCAGCGGCGCTTCGCGACCTGTGGCGACTTAATCGTCAGCGGCTAAACCCGTTTGCAGGTCTTGTTGAAGCATTGCTCGAAGAAGCTGACGCTGACGATAGAGAAACCTGGGAAGCGAGCTTAAATGATTTGCAGGTTATGCTTGCTCGCGCAGAAGGTCAGATTGCGCTGTGGGATAGTTTTGCAGAATCCGCTGAGCAGGGCGGAACACCGTGGGCTCGCTGGATGCGTCATTACGGCGACGAGAGCTCCATCGAGTGCTTTGCGAGTCCCATCTATGCACGAGATATTTTGTCAGAACATGTGTGGGACCGCGTCGCTGGTGCGGTGATGACTTCAGCTACCTTGACGGCTCTCGGTTCTTTTGAGCACTTAATGCAGCAGACTGGACTTCCAGAGGATACAACGCTGGCGCGGGTTGAGAGTCCCTTTGATGCTTCCCGCGGCCGATTTGTGGTTCCCGACATGCGAAGCAACCCGAGTAGCCCGAGCGAACACACTGACGAACTAATTGAGCGCTTGCCGTCGCTGCTTGAGGAGCGGTTAGGCACACTTGTTCTTTTCAGCTCCAGACGTCAGTTGCAAGAGGTTCACGAAGCACTTGAATCCCAGTTTGGGGACTCACTATTGATTCAGGGGGTTATGAGCAAGGCGGAGATCATCACTGAGCATCGACGTCGTATCGACATGAAGTTGTCTTCGATCATTTTTGGGCTTGCGAGTTTTGCAGAGGGCGTCGACTTGCCGGGTCGTTACTGCGAGCACGTCATTATTGCCAAGCTACCGTTTGCGGCTCCGGATAACCCGATTGACGCCGCTCATGCCGAGCTGCTTGAAGCGGACGGGCGCAATCCTTTTATGGAGCTGACTGTTCCTTCAGCGTCTTTAAGATTGCTCCAGGCCTGCGGGCGACTTCTCCGTACCGAGACAGATGAAGGGATCATTACACTTTTGGACACGAGGATTGCGAGTAAACGATACGGTCGCGCCATTCTGGAGGCACTACCGAGGTTCACCTTTGATATTCAGAGCTGAGGGCGTCTTAAGTTTAGCGGATGGACTCTACGGCCTCTTGTTCATAGCCAGCGTGGAAAAAGCCGCTAAGCAAAAACCAGTGAGCAAAAAACAGCACGCAAAAAAAAAGCCCCGCTCAGCGGGGCTTTTCAAGTATTTGAGTCATTAATCCCAGCTCAGTGCACCACCGGTCTGATACTCGATAACACGTGTCTCAAAGAAGTTCTTCTCTTTGCGTAGATCCATGATCTCAGACATCCATGGGAATGGGTTCTGCGCACCAGGGAACTGCTCTGGAAGACCCAGCTGTGTCAGGCGACGGTTTGCGATGAACTGAAGATACTCTTCCATCATGCTCGCATTCATTCCTAGAACACCGCGAGGCATTGTGTCTCTGGCGTATTCAATCTCAAGTGCTGTGCCCTCAAGAATCATTTGAATCGCTTCCTGCTGGAACTCTTCTGTCCAGAGATGTGGGTTTTCCAGCTTGATCTGGTTAATGACATCGATGCCGAAGTTCAGGTGCATAGACTCATCACGCAGAATGTACTGGAACTGCTCTGCAACGCCCGTCATCTTGTTACGACGGCCCATTGAGAGGATCTGTGTAAAGCCACAGTAGAAGAAAATGCCTTCAGTGACGCCATAGAAACCGATGAGATTTCGAAGCACTTGCTGGTCGTTCTCTACCGTACCGGTTGTAAAGTTGGGATCCGATAGTGCTTGCGTCTTGTTGAGTGACCAAGATGCTTTCTTAGCGACCGATGGAACCTCGCGGTACATGTTGAAGACTTCACCTTCATCCATACCGAGTGACTCGATGCAGTACTGGTAAGCGTGCGTATGGATGGCTTCTTCAAATGCCTGACGGAGGAGATACTGGCGGCATTCTGGGTTGGTAATGAGTCGGTAAATACCCAACACCAAGTTATTAGCTACCAGCGAATCCGCTGTTGAGAAGTAACCCAGAGAACGCATCACAATGCGACGCTCATCATCAGTTAGCCCGTCTTCACTCTTCCAAGTCGCAACGTCAGCCGTCATATTGATTTCTTGCGGCATCCAGTGGTTCGCACAACCGTCGAGATACTTCTGCCATGCCCAGTCGTACTTAAAGGGTACGAGCTGGTTAAGGTCTGCGCGGCAGTTGATCATCGCCTTCTCGTCAACAGAGATACGCGACGCACCCATCTCGAGCTCTTCCAGACCGGGAGCTGTATCGATATTTGCGACAGCCTCCGCAGCAGCTTTTAATGAATCAGTTGCCGGTGCCGCTACCGCTGGTTGCTCGTTGAGCGTTTCGAGCGCTTTGTTAACCACTTCAGGTTGAACAGGTGCTTGTTGCTGTGGTGCAGCAACAGGCGCTTCGCCCTCTGCTACGTTGTAATCTTCCCAATTAAGCATCGTTAACTCCTTTAACTTATTTGGTTACTGACAAGCTTCACAATCTGGATCGTCAAGCGAACAGGCCTTGGGTACGGGCGCTGGTTGAACCGGTGCTGCTTCAGCTGCTTGTTGAGATACAGCGTTGAGTTGCCCCGTATTAACCGTCGATTTCTCCGTACCAGTCGCCGCTAACGAACGCAGGTAGTATGTTGTTTTTAAACCGCTGTACCAAGCCATTCGGTAGGTCACGTCCAGTTTTTTGCCGCTTGCATTGTTAATGTACAAGTTCAGCGACTGCGCCTGATCGATCCACTTCTGACGACGGCTTGCAGCGTCCACCAACCAGCGAGGTTCTACCTCAAAGGCTGTTGCGTACTTCGCTTTCAGGTCGGCTGGGATTCGATCCACCGCCTGTACACTGCCGTCGAAATACTTGAGATCATTAACCATCACCTTGTCCCACAAGCCACGCTCCTTAAGATCGCGCACCAAGTAAGGGTTGACCACGGTGAACTCACCAGAGAGGTTCGATTTCACGTAGAGGTTTTGGTAAGTCGGTTCGATTGACTGCGACACGCCCGTGATGTTGGCAATGGTCGCGGTGGGTGCAATCGCCATGACGTTTGAGTTACGCATGCCTTGTTGTGCGACCTTGCCACGTAGCGCATCCCAATCCATGCTGCTGTCTTGGTTAACTGAGATGTAGTCTGCGCCGCGTTGCTCTACCAGCATATTTAGCGAGTCGATGGGGAAGATGCCCTGACTCCATAGCGATCCCTCGTAGCTCGAGTAAGCACCGCGCTCTGCAGCGAGGTCGGTAGATGCACTGATCGCGAAGTAGCTGATAGCTTCCATCGACTTATCTGCAAACTCAACTGCCTGCTCCGACGCGTATGAGATGTCTGTCTTGTACAGTGCATCCTGGAAGCCCATGAGGCCCAAACCAATGGGTCGGTGCTTCATGTTTGAGTTTTCCGAGGTCTGAACCGAGTAGTAGTTGATGTCGATGACGTTATCGAGCATGCGGATAGCCGTTGTCACCGTCTTGCGAAGCTTGTCGATGTTCAGCTCACCGTTCTCAATGTGCTGCGGCAAGTTCACAGATCCTAGGTTACACACCGCAATCTCGTCTTTGCTCGTGTTGAGCGTGATCTCTGTGCAGAGGTTAGACGAGTGCACGACACCGCAGTGCTGCTGTGGTGAGCGGATGTTGCAGGGATCTTTGAACGTAATCCATGGATGGCCTGTTTCAAAGATCATGCCTAGCATTTTGCGCCAGAGCGCCTGTGCTTTTAGTGTCTTGTGGAGTTTTAGCTCACCGGTGCGGGCTTGCTCTTCATACTGCTTATAACGCTCTTCAAACGCGCTGCCGTACAGGTCATGCAGATCCGGTACGTCATTTGGCGAGAACAGCGTCCAGTCACCATCTTCGAATACTCGCTTCATGAACAGATCTGGTACCCAGTTCGCTGTGTTCATATCGTGTGTGCGGCGACGATCATCACCTGTGTTCTTGCGAAGCTCGAGGAATTCCTCGATGTCCATGTGCCACGTTTCGAGGTAGGCGCAGACAGCCCCTTTTCGCTTACCGCCCTGGTTAACGGCCACGGCTGTGTCATTTACGACTTTCAAGAATGGAACAACGCCTTGGCTCTTACCGTTGGTGCCCTTGATGTAGGCGCCCAGCGCTCGCACAGGTGTCCAGTCGTTTCCGAGGCCGCCAGCAAACTTCGAGAGCATTGCGTTGTCCTGAATTGCGCCGTAAATACCGTGGAGGTCGTCAGGTACCGTTGTGAGGTAGCAAGAGCTCAACTGTGGGCGCAGCGTGCCAGAGTTGAACAAAGTTGGTGTCGAGCTCATGTAGTCAAATGAAGACAGAAGCTGATAGAACTCGATCGCACGTGCGTTCTTGTCATCTTCGCGTGTTGCTAGGCCCATGGCGACGCGCATGAAGAACAACTGTGGCAACTCAAAGCGCGTTTCGTCGCTGTGGATGAAGTAGCGATCATAAAGCGTCTGCAAGCCTAAGTAGCTGAACTGAAGATCGCGCTCAGGAAGCAACGCGTCACCCAGCATGTCTAGATCGTACTCAGCAAGATTTGGCGCCAATAGCTCGAGCTCGATGCCGCGGCTAATGTAAGCCTTAAGCGCCTGTGGGTAATAAGTCGTCATATCACCTTGTGTCGCTGACTCTGCAACGTTGAGGAAGCTCAAACCCTCAGCGCGCAAGTTATCGAGGAGCAGGCGGGCAGCAACGCTCGAGTAGTTAGGCTCTTGCTCGATCATGGTGCGCGCTGTGATCACCAGAGAGGTGCTCAGCTCTTGCTCGGTTACGCCGTTGTAGAGGTTTTTCAGAGCCTCATCGATGATCGCCGCTTCGCTGACATCTGAGAGATCCATGCAGGCTTCTGCAACAATTGTGCGAATGCGCTCGATGTCCAATGGCTTTGAAGCGCCGTCTGCACCCACGACATTAATGGCGCCAGCGGCAGCTTCAGACTCAGGTGACAAAGCCTCTTTCTCAACACGCGCCTGACGTCGCGACTCGCGGTAGATGACGTAGTCACGCGCAGTAAGGTGTTCTCCTGCGCGCATCAGCGCTAATTCAACTTGGTCCTGAATATCTTCGATGTGGATGGTGCCACCCGAAGGCATGCGACGCTTGAATGTTCCGACAACCTGCTCTGTCAGCTTTGCAACGGTTTCGTGGATTCGCGAGCTTGCTGCGGCTGTACCGCCCTCAACAGCGAGAAACGCTTTAGTGATCGCGACAGAAATTTTGCTGTCCTCGAAGGGCACCACGGTTCCGTTGCGTTTAATCACGCGCATTTGTCCCGGAGCCGTTGCCGCAATTCGGGTCTGGCTGGGTGTTCCTGTTACCGGCGGGGTTGCGGGCGTCTGATTGCCTACGGTTTCGCTGCCTGTCTGCATGCTGTTGTCACCTCACGTGTGTTTCTGTGGTTAAACAACCGCTCAATGCGTGGTGTCTGTTTTACTAATTTTCACCACATCTTGGGGTCGCCATCGATTGCACCCCCAAGATAGGGCGGAGAGGGGTGGATTGCAAGCCCCAAAAGCTGCGAATTTCCTGTGGATAAGATGTGCCGTTGTGCAAAGTTAGTGGTAACTCACAAAACTGCCTGCATGATGGCGTAATGGCATCAGAGAAATTGATGATTGGACGGGTGATTATTATTTGCGCGAATGATGACGCGCGGCAATTTCTACGGCTCGAGTTTTGCCGCTCGAGAGCGCTATGTATTTCGTTTTGTCGAGGGTTTGGACTGCCAATCGGGATTAGCGAAGCAGAAACTCGATCAACGCCTTTTGGGCGTGCAGCCTGTTCTCTGCTTCATCCCAGATAACCGTATCTGGATTATCCATGAGCTCAGCCGTGATCTCCTCGCCGCGATGCGCTGGAAGGCAATGCAGATACAGCGCTTCAGGGTCTGCTAGGTCGAGTAAGTCCTGATTGAGTTGATAGGCCGAAAGCGCCTGTTCGCGCATACGAGCTTCCTCTTCCTGACCCATCGATGCCCACACGTCGGTCACTAGTAGATGGGCGCCCTCGCTCGCACGCTTCGGGTCGTTTTCGATGCTGGCGTATCCTTGTGCTTGATCCATTAGCTCCGCTGATGGCTCGAATCCCTCGGGGCAGGCAATCTTTAGATGAAAGCCGAGAATTTTCGCCGCATTAATGTAGGACTGGCACATATTGTTGCCATCCCCCAGCCAGCAAACCGTTTTACCGTGGACATCACCGCGGTGCTCGATCCAAGTCTGCATATCAGCGAGAAGCTGGCAGGGATGATAGTCGTCCGTTAGGGCGTTGATTACGGGCACACTCGAGTGTTGGGCGAAAAGCTCGACGTCTTCATGAGCGAAGGTTCGAATCATGACGATATCGACCATTGATGAAATGACTCTTGCCGTATCACTGATGGGCTCACCGCGTCCCATTTGTGTGTCAGCCGGTGAAAGGAACATGGCGCTGCCACCTAGCTGAGTCATTCCCGCCTCAAACGACACGCGCGTCCGAGTTGATGATTTCGCAAAAATCATTGCCATCACCTTGCCTTTGAGGGAGTCGTGCGCAATACCGCCTTGCTGAAGCTTTTTTAACTCCGATGCACGCTGTAAGACGGCTAGCAACTCATCGCGTGTTAAGTCGTTCAATGTCAGGAAGTGGCGGGTGTGACCCATTGTGAGAACTCCAGCAGTTTAATTCAGCAGGTTTTACCCAGTTCATTCAAAATATCAGCGACGCACTCACCAACCGACTTCGCTTGCGGCTCAGTCATCACGAGAGGTGGAAGTAATCGTATTGTATTTCCGCCGGCCACATTTAGCAGCAGGCGTCTGTCTAGTGCCATACGCACGATATCGCTCGTTGGGGTGTTGGGTTCGATGCCAATCATGAGACCGTAGCCTCGCTCATCCTTTATCAGCCCCGGGTCATTTAGTTCGCCGTGCAATCCTTCGAGAATCCATCCCCGAACGATGTCCGCTTTGTCCCAAAGTTGCTCAGCGCTCAAGGTGTTGACCACGGCGCTCGCTGCGGCGCAACAAATAGGGTTGCCACCGTAAGTTGTTCCGTGATCGCCGGCAATTAATAGCTCGCTTGCTCGATCATTGGTCATACAGGCGCCGATCGGCAGGCCATTACCCAGGCCTTTGGCCGTGGCCAGTATGTCGGGTGCAACACCCAAGCGCTGGAAAACGTACAACGCGCCACAACGTCCATTACCCGACTGCACTTCGTCAAAGCTAAGGAGCCAATTGTGCTCATCGCAAAGCTCTCGGGCGCGTTGCAGAAAATCAAGCTCCATTGGCCAAATACCACTCTCACCTTGAACGGGTTCCAAGTGAACCGCAACAACATCACTGTGCTGCTTGGCGATATTTTCCAAGCCTTCAATGTCGTTTCGTCCGATGCGAATAAAGCCCGGTAGCAGCGGTTTGAATGCCTCCTGGATTGCTGCGCTTCCGGTTGCAGAGAGTGCACCCATGGTTCTACCGTGAAATGCCCCCTCTATGACCACAATCTTTGGGTCTTTGATACCCTGGTTGGCGCCATGACGTCGCGCAACTTTGATTGCAGTCTCGTTGGCCTCGGCCCCTGAGTTACAGAAGAAAACCTTCTTCATGCCAGTCAGTTGGGTGAGCTCCGTGGCTAGACGCTCTTGTTGCGAGATCCTGTATAGATTTGATGTGTGAAGAAGTGTTTCAGCTTGTTCGGTTATCGCCCTGGTGACATTTGGGTGACAGTGCCCGAGGTTAGTCACTGCAATACCTGACAGCGCGTCAAGAAAGGCCTGACCCTTTTGATCGAATAGCTCTGCGCCCGCGCCAGATGCAAAAGCAACAGGGAGACGACCATAGGTAGACATAATGGCAGACATGTCGGGATCCTAAGTTGGTTTTACTCTCGATGATGCGTCAGTTTCTGGTAAGCTCAGTGCCACAACAAACCACTACTCACATCGCGGAGAGCGTAAATGGATATTATGGAGACCATTAAGGATCAGATCGAGAGCAATCGTGTGATTCTGTACATGAAAGGTTCCCCAAACCAGCCTCAATGTGGATTTTCTGCGAGAACCGTCCAAGCGTTGATGGGCTGTGGCCAAAAATTTGCCTACGTCGACGTGTTGAGTAACCCAGAGATTCGAGCAAATTTGCCCGCTTATGGGAATTGGCCCACATTCCCACAATTGTGGGTCGATGGTGAACTCATCGGCGGTTGCGATATTGTTTGCGATATGGACGCAACGGGCGAGCTAAAGGAGATTGTTGTGGGAGAGGGCGGCTCCGAAGCTTGAGTTCGGAGCCTTCAAGGCTTTAACCCTCGCTAGGTTTTACTGTCTTCATCGCGGTCTGAAGATAGTTTTGTTCGCCAACGCGGTCCATCAACGACAGCTGTGTTTCGAGCCAATCTATGTGCTCTTCCTCGGCGTCTAGGATTCGCTTCGCCAGGTCGCGTGATACGTAATCACCAACCTCTTCGCAGCATTTAACCGTCGCCTTTAGATCCTCGTGAGCCACGTGCTCCAGCTGGAGGTCGCACTCGAGCATTTCCCGGGGGGTTTCACCAATCCTCAGTTTGCCGAGGTCCTGCAGGTTGGGAATGCCTTCGAGAAATAAGATGCGCTCGACAAGCTCATCCGCATGCTTCATTTCGTCGATAGACTCGTGGTACTCGTGCTCGGCGAGTTCAACAAGCCCCATGTCTTTGTACATTTTCGCGTGCAAAAAGTACTGATTGATGGCGACAAGTTCGTTGTACAGAATTTTATTGAGATGACGAATAACGTCTGGATTGCCTTTCATGCCTGAAGCCCTGATCTATCGTTAACACAGGCAACAGTATAGCTCAGGATTATAGTCTAAAAAAGTATAAGTTATTGATTTTTAACGAAAAGAAAATGAAAACGATTCGCAAACGCAGTCGCGTTTAGGTTTGCAGTTAACCCTGACGAGCAGCTTGAATTTGTACACCGCGATTCATGGCTTCGCTGACGAGTGACTCAGCAAAGCACGAGCACTTACCACACTGCGTGGAGCACCCAGTGGCGCGACTGACGTCGGCTAGCGAACGTGCGCCTGCAGCTACTTGCTCTCGAATAGCTCGGTCGGTGACGCCTTTACAGATACATACAAACATACGAGAAACGTAATGCTAATGAGAACCATTGTCAACAACAAATACCAAGTCTAGCGTATACTTCGCGTTTTTTGCCTCGGGACTTAGGAAGTGGCTCAGGAAGTGATTCAGGAAGTGACAGTAGAGCAGCACATAGAAGCACTCGCAAAATCTGCAAAGGCTGCATGCCCGATTATCGCTAACGCGCCAGTGGCGCAGCGAAACGCGGCCTTGGCGGCGATTGCCGATGCTGTGCAAGAGACGCGTTCAGCATTGCTTGAGGCTAACGCCTCGGACTTGGCCGCCGCTCAAGAGGCTGGGCTCGATTCTGCGCTTATTGACCGACTCGAGCTCAATGACGATCGCATTGATGGGATGCTAGACGCACTCAAGACCGTTCGGTCCTTATCGGATCCCATCGGCGGTATCGAGGGTCTCAAGTCCATGGAGTCAGGCATCCAGGTTGGAAAAATGCGCGTTCCTTTGGGTTTAATCGGCATCATTTATGAGTCGCGTCCAAACGTAACGATCGATGCGGCGAGTCTCTGTCTTAAGTCGGGTAACGCTGTGATGCTGCGGGGCGGTTCAGAGGCCATTCGCTCAAACCTCGTGCTATCTGAGTGCATCAAAAGAGGTTTGATGGCGGCGGACTTGCCCAAGGAGGCGGTCCAAGTTATTGATACCACTGACCGTAGCGCCGTTTCCGTCATGGTTGGTCTCGAGGGTGTGGTAGACATGATTGTGCCAAGAGGTGGCAAGGGTTTGATCGAACGCGTTGCGCGCGCGGCTAAGGTACCAGTGCTGAAGCATTTGGACGGCGTTTGCCACCTCTACATCCATGCAGACGCTGATGCTCAAATGGCTATTGCGCTGTCCTTAAACGCAAAGACGCACCGATACGGCACCTGCAACACGATGGAGACATTGCTTGTTGACGAAGCAGTGATAGCACTGTTACCCGCGATCGCAGAACCGTTGACAGCGAAGGGAGTCGAGCTGCGTGGTTGCCGTAGAACGATTGATCACCTTGGCGATCTTTGCGCTCCTGCCTCAGCGAGTGATTGGGACGAGGAATATCTGGCGCCTATTTTGGCGATCAAAGTCGTCGACGGTGTCAGAGAGGCGATTAGGCATATTAGCCAGCACGGATCCGGTCACACTGATGGCATTGTCACGAATTGCCATCAGACTGCGATGCATTTCCTCCGGGCAGTGGACTCCAGCTCCGTTATGGTCAACGCCTCGACGCGCTTCGCCGACGGTTTTGAATATGGTCTAGGCGCGGAAATTGGTATATCCACCGACAAACTCCATGCTCGGGGCCCCGTTGGTCTTGAAGGATTGACCAGTCAAAAATATGTAGTGCTGGGTGATGGTCATATCCGAGTCTGAGCCGCGCATTGGCGTCATGGGGGGGAGTTTCAACCCCGTGCATTACGGTCACTTGCGCGTAGCTCGAGACGTCAAGCACCGCCTTCGTCTTGATCACATGTTTCTCATGCCTGCCGCACAATCGCCACTCAAGGCACCGCATTCAGTATCCGCCAGCCATCGAATTGCGATGCTCAACATTGCGCTCGAGGCGTTCCCCGAGTTAGCGCTTGACTGTAGAGAGATCGATAGAGCGGGACCATCCTTCACGGTCGACAGTCTCTCGGAGCTGCGTGAAGAATTTGGAAATGGGGCGTGCCTCTATTTCGTCATCGGCGACGATTGTTTGCCGACACTGCATCGTTGGCGCCAGTGGCGAGATCTAACTGCCTATGCAAACCTTGTTGTGACTAAAAGACCGGGACAATTTCCCCTGCCTGCAAAGGAGGTCGCAGAGTGGTACGGGGAGACAGAGGTTGACCTCGATATGATTGATGCAATGGCCTGTGGTGGTCTAGCCCGCGTTGAGTGTTCCTTGGTGGACATTTCATCAACCGAGTTGCGCGAGGTTTTAAATAGTAATGTGGGGCTTGAGCAGGTGATCCCGGACTCAGTAATAGAGTATATTAACCACCATCAGCTATACCGCTAACTTCACTCCAAGAGGCTCTTTTTGACTCAACCTAGCACCCCAATGACCGACCTCGTGGTCGATGCACTCGAAGACCTGAAAGCTGTCGATCCAAAAATTTTGGATGTGCGCGGCATAAGCTCCGTCATGGACTATTTGGTTATCGCCAGCGGGAACTCCTCACGCCATGTGAAGTCGCTTGCAGACAATGTCGTTATCAAGGCCAAAGAAGCGGGCTTGCCTCCTATCGGGGTAGAGGGTGAGAACGCAGCGGATTGGGTGCTCGTCGATCTCGGCGATGTCGTGGTGCATGTTATGCAGCCAGCGGCACGAAGCTTCTACGATCTCGAGCGCTTGTGGTCTGGTGAAGAAGAGCCTGTACCCATGGATGAAGTGCACGCAGACGACTGGAAATAAGTATGCGAGTGCTCACCGTCGGCACACGGATGCCTGATTGGGTGAGTCGCGGTGTCGACGAATACGCAAAACGCATGCCTCGTGACCTGCCCGTTGAGTGGTGCGAGATCCCGGCTTCCAAGCGTTCAAGAGATACGGCTGAGAGTCGTATGCTTGATGAATATCAGGCGATCGAGCGCCGCTTGAAAGACCAGGAGACCATTGTTGTTCTGGATATCGACGGGAAAGTCTTATCAACAGAAGCGATCGCGGAGTCTATAGAGGCTTGGCAAGACCTAGGGACCAAGGTGGCGTTTGTTATCGGCGGACCAGACGGTATACACCCGCAACTCAAGGCTAGGGCTGCGGCGAAATGGTCTCTAGGGCGCATCACGCTTCCTCACCCTCTCGTTCGGGTGATTCTGGCGGAGCAACTTTATAGGGCGTGGTCAATTAACGCAGGACACCCTTACCATCGCGCTTGAGTCGTTAATTACGGTAAGCTCTTTGTGGGGAGAGGGTTGACGCAAGATGGCACGCCAGCTAAATCAAATGCAAGACTGGGCGCGCGAGACACGTCTAACGCATGTGCGTCTTATCGTGCTTGGCGCCCTCATGCTGCTGGTAATGATGGCACTTCTCTACCGTTACTTTTCTCTTCAGATTATTCAGAATGAAACATTCCGTGCGCAGTCCGATAGGAACCGCATTGCGGTTCGTGCTGTGGCTCCGACACGCGGTGTTATTGTCGATCGTGAAGGGCGCCTTCTTGCGGAGAATTTGCCCTCTTTCACGCTTGCACTGACCCCGGAGCGCATCTCAAACCTTGACGAGACGTTGGTCGAATTGACTGAGTTGCTCAGCCTCACCGAGGATGACCTTTCGCTGTTCTCTCAAACGCGCCGGCGAACTAGGCCGTTAAGTCCAGTGCCTCTCAAATACCGCCTTAGCGAGTCGGAGCGGGCTCTCTTGGCAGTGAATCAGCACCGGTTTGAGGGCATGTCCATACTGACCGAACTTACGCGTCACTATCCTGAAGGAGACCTCCTCGGTCATACAATTGGGTACGTGGGGCGCATCGGTAAAAATGACCTCAGTCCAACGGAAAAAGAACAGTACCGAGGTATTACGCACATTGGAAAAGTCGGACTCGAAGCTTTCTACGAAAAACGGCTTAGAGGAGAGTTGGGTATCAGTAGAATAGAAACTAACGCGCGGGGTGTTGAGCTTCAGGTGGTTGATCGCATCGAGCCAACGCCGGGCGATCAGCTTATATTGCACCTCGATGCTGAGCTACAGCGTATCGCTGCGAAAGCATTGGCTGATATGCGCGGTGCGGTAGTTGCTATTGATACGCAGTCGGGGGGTGTTCTCGCTGCGTACTCCAATCCGGGTTATGACCCGAACAAGTTTGTTAACGGCATAAGTTTTGGCGATTACGCGTCCCTGAGAGACTCCCGCAATGCGCCTTTGCTCAACCGCACCATACAGGGGCAGTACCCTCCGGCATCAACAGTGAAGCCCATGCTGGGTTTGGCGGGTTTGACGAGGGGCGTGATAGATATTGACACGCTCATCGCGGACCCCGGCTACTATATGTTGCCCGGTGATGATCGGCGTTATCGGGATTGGATTTTGCGCATTCGTGGCGCAGGGCATGCCGATTTCATGAACTTACGCGACTCCATTGCCCAGTCGTGTGACGTGTATTTCTATGAGCTTGCAAATCGCCTTGGTATCGATGCGCTTTCCGACTCTCTTGGTGGCTTTGGTATCGGTGCGCGAACAGGAATCGACCTTCCCAGTGAAAAACGCGGGCTATTGCCCTCAGCTCAGTGGAAGCGAGAGGTTATCGGGAGCAATTGGTACGGTGGCGAGACGCTCATCGTCGGCATCGGTCAGGGTTACATGCTAGCAACCCCATTGCAGATGGCCGTTGCGACGAGTGCGGTTGCAATGCGAGGAATAGCCTATAAACCCAAATTGGTGGCCTCTATTGCGGGGGAAGCCGTTATCCCTGAACCACTGCTATCTGTCGCAGCCCTGCCAGAATATTGGGACGAAGTCATTGCGGGGATGGTGGATACGGTCTCTGCGCCGAGAGGTACTGCAGCGGGTATGCGCCCTGGCTTGGCTTACACGGTTGCTGGTAAAACAGGTACGGCACAGGTTGTAGGCATCGCGCAGGATGCAACTTACGATGAGGAGACTCTGTCAGAGTACCAGCGTAATCACGGCTGGTTCATTGCTTTTGCCCCGGTTGAAGCGCCGCAGATAGCGATTGCTGTACTGACTGAAAACAGTGGCGGGGGAAGCTCAGCTTATCCCGTTGCACGATCAATGCTGGACTATTGGATGGCACGGCATGAGCAATGATTTTGAGCGCGTGGCGCATGTATCGTCGAGAGACCTTGGTTCGCGACGCGCTGTCCTAAGGCGCCTACATATCGACCTCTGGCTATTAATCCCCCTGGTCGTGTTGAGTGTGTTGGGGCTCGTTGTGCTGTTTAGCGCCAGTGGCCAGTCTGACGATATGATGATGGCGCAAGTACGAAACCTATGCGTAGCCTTTCTTGTGCTCTTAATTACTGCTCAATTGCGCGTAGAGACCCTAAGACTTGCGGCGCCCTACGTTTTCGCTGCTGGTGTATTACTGCTTGTGGCGGTGGTGTTTTTCGGCGTGGGTGCTAAAGGGGCTCAGAGATGGCTAAGCCTCGGATTTATCCGTTTCCAGCCATCTGAAATATTGAAGGTTGCAATGCCGCTGGCAATTGCATGGTGGTTGTCGAAAAGAGCGTTACCACCCTCCGCTAAGGGACTTGCCATTGCGGCATTGATGGTCGCAGTACCCACATTTCTCATTTTACGGCAGCCCGATTTAGGGACATCTTTATTAGTTGCGAGTAGTGGCCTTGCGGCTATTTACATGGCGGGCATTCAATGGCGCTATATTCTCTCATCGATGATTGCCGCGTTGTTTTCAATCTGGCCAGCTTGGGTATTCGTTTTGCAGGACTACCAGAAACGGCGGGTCCTGACACTTCTCGATCCTGAGTCGGATCGCCTCGGTGCCGGATGGAATATTATTCAATCCAAAACGGCCATCGGCTCTGGAGGCTGGTCCGGACTTGGTTGGACGCAGGGAAGCCAAGCGCAATTAGATTTTCTCCCTGAAGGCCATACCGACTTTATTATCGCCGTGTTGGCTGAGGAGTTCGGGTTCAGAGGAGTGGGCCTGCTCTTTGTTTTGTATGGGATCATTCTCTTTCGAGGCTTGTTAATTACCTGGCGCGCTCAGTCCAGTTTTGCGCGTCTCTTGGCAGGCGCCCTCGTTACGACTTTCTTTTTCGGTCTGGTGGTGAACCTTGCTATGGTTTCAGGGCTCTTACCTGTAGTTGGGGTGCCTTTACCCATGGTTAGCTATGGCGGGACAGCCATGGTGTCGATGATGGTTGCTTTTGGTATTTTAATGGCGATCTCTACAGAAAGGCCCGTAACCCAGGCCATGCGGTGAATGTAGGTTTGCCCCACGGTTGTGATGGTGAGAAAACTAGTGTGAGGAGAGCAGAGATAAAAAATATGCGCGATGATATTCAAGAGCGGTTGAGGCACATGAAAAGCAAATACATAAAAGGTGTGCTTGGCGTGATTTTTGTTTTGAGCTCAGTAAGCGCCCATGCGGATTATCGTGATCACCCTAGCGCTGCAGCGTTAATCGATCGCGTGGCTGCTAAGGGCGTAGACCGAGTCTGGCTGGATTCGGCGCTAGCTGAGGCGACAAAGCAGGAAAGTATCCTCAAGGCGATATCCCGTCCGGCCGAGAAGAGCAAACCTTGGGCTGATTATCAGGATATTTTTCTTACCGATCGTCGCACAACAGAGGGACTGAAGTTTTGGCGTGAAAATCGAGAGGCGTTGGATCGAGTCAGTGCAGAAACAGGTGTTCCTTCTGAGATCATAGTCGCCATCATTGGTGTGGAGACCTATTACGGACGGATTACTGGCGGGTACCGAGTTATCGATGCGTTAACGACGCTGGCCTTTGACTATCCGCGACGCTCCCCTTTCTTTACCAAAGAGCTAGAGGTCTTCTTGGCTTTGGCCTATGAGTCTGGGCTACCGCTCGCTGACATGAAAGGTTCGTATGCAGGTGCTATGGGGTTAGGACAGTTTATGCCCTCCAGCTACACAGCTTACGCAAAGGATTTTGAAGGCGACGGGGTGATCGATATTTGGACTAATCCCAATGACGCCGTTATGAGTGTTGCCAATTACTTTGTTGCGCACGGCTGGCGACCCGGTGGTGATGTCATTGCTGCTGCCGATTTTTCTGGCGAACCGTCGGTATTCGAGGGCGGCTTGAAGCCAAAGAAGACAATCGCCGAGCTCTCCACGCTGGGTTTAACAGCTCGTGATGATGTCATGGTCAATGTAAAGGCGACCCCCATAAAGTTTGACGGTAAAGCGGGTGATGAATATTGGTTGGGGCTCCACAACTTTTACGTCATTACTCGGTATAACCACAGCGCAATGTATGCCATGGCTGTCTATCAGCTTAGTCAAGATCTGAGAGCCCAAATGTTGTGAGGCTCGTTGGCGTAATCCTAGTCCTTGCAAGCCTCGCGGGCTGCACTGCCACGCAGCCGAGCGCCGTGGATTATGAGCCACCGCCTGTTGATCCCGAGGCTGTTGTCGAGGCGGTCCCCTCGGCGGACCCTGTTTCAAGAATGGGTAACAAGAGTCCCTACAGTGTTTTTGGCAAGCAGTACACAGTAATGCCGTCAGCTAGAGGTTATAGCGAGGAGGGAATAGCCTCTTGGTACGGTATGAAGTTTCAGGGCAGGCTGACCTCAAACGGCGAGGTTTTTGATGTGTACAAAGCGACTGCTGCCCACAAATCATTGCCTCTCCCAAGCTTCGTGCGAGTGACTAATCTCGAAACTAACGCCTCGATGATTGTTCGGGTTAATGATCGAGGTCCTTTTGTTGATGACAGGTTGATTGATGTCTCTTACGGGGTCGCCGTTCGGCTAGGTTTCGCGGAGCAGGGGACAACGCGAGTGCGTATCGATCATATTGACGTCTCGGGGACCGATGACTGGAGAAATACTGAGTCCAAGGGATATCGGCGACTGCAATTGGGTGCTTATGAGTTAAAGAGCTCGGCTGAGGCTTTGGCCGAAGCAGTCAGGGACATCTTGGACCCATCGATTCCTGTTACTGTCTCGGATGTGTCTTCTGCGCAGCGAATGGTTTATCGAGTTCGGCTGGGGCCGATTGAGAGCAGGGAGCGCGCTGAACAGCTCGATCGTATTCAGAAAATACTCCGTGAAAATGGCTTTCCGGAGGGGCAGCGATTGCCCTGAGCTATTGTCTGTTTGAGTTGGTACACTAGCGCCGCAATTTGGCGCACACAGTAAGGTGGGAAAAATGATGCGGTTGAGTCGTCTAGGGCGGTTTTTAGTTCTGTGCTGTATTGGGCTGAGTAGCTCAGTTATTGGCGCTGTTCCTCCTGCCCCCAAGCTCCCAGCCGATGCCTATTTCCTGATGGATGCGACAACTGGACAGGTCCTTGTCGACTACCAAGGTGATCTGTCTCTGCCTCCCGCCAGTCTGACAAAGATTATGACCTCCTATATTTTGGCGGAGGAGGTTGATTCTGGCCGAGCCTCTCTTGACGATGTGATCACCGTCAGCCGAAATGCCTGGTCGCAAAACCCCACGTTTCAAGGCTCTTCCTTAATGTGGATTGAGCCGGGGAAGCCAGTGAGTCTTGAGGATCTTGAGCGCGGTGTTGTGATTTCCTCTGGCAATGATGCCTCTGTTGCCGTAGCAGAGCATCTTGCTGGGACAGAATCGAGTTTTGTCGATGTCATGAATCAAATCGCCATAGATCTTGGGCTGGATAACACCACCTTTCGAAATCCTCATGGACTGCCACATCCAGAGCATCGAACGACGGCAAGAGATCTTGCTAAGCTCTCGGTGGCACTGATTAACAACCACCCAGAACACTACAAGATCTACAAAGAGAAGAGTTTTACCTATAACGGCATCAAGCAATACAACCGCAACGGATTATTGCGAACTGATAGCACAGTGGATGGCTTAAAAACCGGCTATACCAGTGAGGCGGGGTATGGCCTAGTCGCCTCTGCGAAACGAGATGATATGCGCTTGGTATCGGTAGTGCTCGGGAGCGCCACGCGACGGACTCGAACGTCTGAAAATGCGAGTCTGCTCAATTACGGATTCCGGTTCTTCCAAAATCTGCGACCGCTCTCAGCCGAGGTCACATTGGCCGAGCCCAAGGTCTGGAAAGGCGCTAAGGAAACCGTGCACGGTGGTGTGCTCGAGTCCGTTGTTTTGACGGTGCCGCGTGAGCGCACTGAGGCAACCATCGAGGTCAGCGTCAACGAGCAACTGGAGGCGCCGCTCAAACGTGGTGACGAGATCGGCCTTGTGACAGTGAAGCGCGATGGTGAGGTCCTCTTCGAAACCCCGCTTTTGGTGCTCGATGATGTTGAAAGCGGAGGCTTCTTCAAGCGCCTTATCGACGCATTAATCTTATGGTTTCAAAATCTCGTAGGTTGAAATGTGGCTGAACCCGAACCGCCTAAAATTGAATTTCCTTGTAGTTATCCGGTCAAAGTAGTTGGACGAGCGACGCCTGATTACGCTTCTGCGATTAGAGCAATCGTAGAGCGTCACGCACCTGACTTGACTGACGCGGACATCGTCACCAAAAGTAGTCGAGCCGGGACGTTTGACTCTATAACCTTCACAATTGTCGCGACGGGTGAGGATCAGTTATCGGCGCTGCACGCGGAGTTGGTTGCGTCTGGCCGTGTGTCTATGGTCATTTGATCTTATGCAGGTCAGAGAATTAGGACAGGTACCTTATCTCACGACGATAGACGCCATGAAGGCCTTTACTAAGGCGCGAGGTGTCGACACACCTGATGAGCTTTGGGTCTTGGAACACCCCCCAGTTTTTACTCAGGGTATCGCAGGCAAATCCGAACATTTGCTTGCTCCGGGAGACATTGAAGTCATACAAACCGATCGCGGCGGGCAGGTGACCTATCATGGTCCCGGGCAGATCGTTATCTACGTGCTGTGTGATATACGACGGGCTAAGCTTGGTGTGCGTGATCTGGTTACAGCGATCGAAACGGCGATCATCGATTATCTTGCAGTTCTGCATATTGAGGCAGTGGCGGATCCGAAGGCGCCCGGTGTGTATGTAAACGGTGAGAAAATCGCAGCGCTTGGACTGAAGATCAGTCGCGGTTGTAGTTATCACGGGCTCTCGTTGAACATAGATCCGGATTTAGGGCACTTCGGTCGCATTAACCCCTGTGGTTATGCGGGGCTTCAAGTGACCTCCCTTGCGCGTCTTTTGGGTGACCGTTGTCCGGGGCAGGCTCAGGCTGCAGGTCAGTTAGTGCAGCATTTACAGTCAAAACTTCCTCTGCGCTGAACACTCTTAGTCCGAAGCTGGCATAATCCGACGCGCCAACGGAGGAGCCATGTCAGACACCGCAAACGCCATTAACGAGCGTCGAACTTTCGCCATTATCTCGCACCCAGATGCGGGTAAGACGACGATTACCGAGAAACTGTTGTTGCTCGGCTCCGCCATTCAGGTCGCGGGATCCGTTAAGGGAAAGCGCGGTCCTCACGCCACGTCTGACTGGATGGCCATGGAGCAGGAGCGCGGTATCTCCGTCACCTCGTCGGTTATGCAATTTCCCTACAAAGAGCGCACGGTAAATCTTCTAGATACCCCAGGGCACGAGGATTTTTCTGAGGATACGTATCGCACATTGACCGCGGTGGATTCCGCGCTCATGGTGGTTGATGGCGCGAAGGGCGTGGAAGATCGAACTATTAAATTGATGAACGTCTGTCGATTGCGCGATACCCCGATCATTGGCTTCGTGAACAAGCTGGACCGAGATATTCGCGATGCCATCGAGCTTCTTGATGAAATTGAGGACGTCTTAAAAATCGAGGCGGCGCCCATCAACTGGCCGATTGGAATGGGAAAGTTTTTCAAGGGTGTGTACAACCTATACACCGACACCATTCATTGTTTCGAGCAAGGAAATGGTCAGGTGTTGCCACCTGATACGCGAATAGAGGGTCTGGATTCGGATGAAGCCCGAGCGCTTCTCGATGATGATTACGATGACTTTTGCGATGAGATAGAGCTGGTCCGGGGGGCTAGTCATGAGTTCGACAAGGACCGCTATCTTGCCGGGCAACAAACCCCGGTCTTTTTTGGAACGGCACTTGGTAATTTCGGCGTTCGCGAAATGCTGGATGATTTCGTCGAATGGGCGCCGAAACCCCAACATCGAACAACCCAGTCACGTGATGTCTCACCCACTGAAGGCGCTTTTTCTGGATTTGTTTTCAAAATTCAGGCGAACATGGATCCAAAGCACAGAGATCGCATTGCTTTTGTGCGAGTTTGTTCAGGCCGTTATGAGAAAGGCATGAAGATGCGTCACGTGCGCATCGAGAAAGATATTCGCATTGCTGATGCCGTCTCATTTAAAGCTGGGGAGCGCGAGTTGGTAGAGTCAGCAGTGGCGGGTGACATTATTGGTCTGCACAACCACGGCACTATCCAAATAGGTGACACCTTCACTTCAGGAGAAGCGCTCCAATTCACAGGCATCCCGCATTTTGCGCCAGAACTATTCCGTAAGATTCGTCTCTCAGACCCTATGAAGATGAAGGCCTTGCAGAAGGGGCTGCAGCAGCTGTCGGAAGAGGGATCGACGCAAGTATTTTCACCGCTCAATTCAACCGATTTAATTGTTGGCGCGGTGGGACAGCTTCAGTTTGATGTCGTGGCTCACCGGTTGAAAGACGAGTACAAGGTCGACGCCATCTACGAGCCGGTCAGCATTTACACCGCTCGGTGGCTGGATGCGGAAGATCCTCGCAAGTTAGAAGAGTTTCGTAAAAAAGCGTCTGATCACCTGTCTGAGGACGGTGGCGGCTATCTCACTTATTTGGCGCCGACACGGGTGAACTTGAATCTCATGCAAGAGCGGTGGCCCGATATAAGCTTTAGAGAAACACGAGAGCATTAAAGCCCTCGCTAAGCGATGCTCTCGTGGTATCGCATTCGAGTGCGCAATAAAAATCTGAGCTCCAAAGATCAGCGCTCACTTGGGGTTACGCTGACGCCTGCGCTTTCTCCACGCGAATGTTCAGAGTAGGGCTTTGATTTCCTTTTCGATATCGGCGGGCTTTTTCTGTGAACCAAATCTTGCGATGACCTCGCCATCACGATTGATCAAGAACTTGGTGAAGTTCCATTTGATGCGCTCAGTTCCCATGATGCCCTTAACTTCTGACTTCAAATGCTTATACAGTGGGTGAGCCCCGTCGCCATTCACCTCGATCTTCTCAAAGAGTGGAAAGCTTGTGCTGAAACGGGTTTCGCAAAACTCAACAATCTCATCGGTACTTCCAGGCTCCTGGGAACCGAATTGATTGCAAGGAAATGCGAGAACTGAAAAGCCCGCATCTTTGTGCTCGGAATAGAGCTTCTCAAGACCTTCGTATTGAGGTGTAAACCCGCACTTGGATGCGGTATTCACGACCAAAAGTACTTGGCCTTTGAAGGCGGCTAATGATGTTTCATCGCCGTTGCTTAATGTGGCTGAGAAGTCGTATACGCTTGGCATAGCTTTGTCCTTATATCTAGAAGGCGCAAAGCAAACTACATTCGCAAGTAAGTTTCCAGTTCAAATTCAGTGACCCGTCTGGAGAACTCGTCCCATTCTTGTTGTTTAGTTGCCAAAAAAAGAGTCTTAAATTCGGTGCTCAAATAGCCTGCTAAGTACTCTTCGGCACGGAATACATCGATGGCCTGATCCATTGTAGTTGCGAGCTTGGGCGCTTCGATTTCCTGATCCCATGCGTTTCCCTCTACGGCATCGGGCGGCGTAAGCTTGTTCTCGATGCCATGCCAGACTCCCGCTAAAACTGCAGCAAGAATGAGATAGGGATTAGCATCTGCGCCTGCAACTCGATGTTCGATGCGACGTGCTGTAGGAGGGCTTTCAGGAATTCTGAGCGCTGTTGTTCGGTTGTCGTAGCCCCATGTCGCTTCGGTAGGTGCGTGATTCCCCGGCTGAAAACGTCGATAAGCGTTGAAGCTAGGTGCGAAGAGCAGCATTGACGCCGGTAGTAATTCGAGGCACCCAGCTACCGCGTATTGCAGTAAGTCTGACCCAGTCTCTTCACCATTATCGAAAACGTTGACACCATTCTCCTCGAGTAGACTGCAGTGAACGTGAAGACCATTACCCGCCTCATCATCGATCGGCTTTGGCATAAAGCTGGCTACAAAGCCATGGCGCGCCGCCACCGCTCGAATGGTTCGCTGCATTCTGATGACTTGATCTGCGAGTAACATGACATCGTTACTATGCGCCACGTTTATCTCGAATTGGCTTGGCGCAGATTCCTTAATGATCCCCTCGTAAGGTAGGTCTTGTGTTGCAAATGCCTGCCTCAGGGCCTCCAAAAGGGGCGCGTGATAGTCAAGCTCGCTGAGCGCGTAGAGATTTCCACCGAGACTGTTCTGATCTCGTAGGGCACTACCTAGGGATTCATTGGTCTCAGGTTTAGGTAGCAGGCTGAACTCCAACTCCACTGCCATACAAGGTGTCAGTGACTTCTCAGTGAATCGATCCAGTAAGTTTTTAAGTACTTGCCGAGGATCACCCATAAAGGGAGAGCCGTCTTTGTCGGACATTGTGAGTATGACCTGCGCCTGATCAACACCGCGCTCCGTCAGCAGGGGGCGAAGAGAGCCCTCGACGAGGAAGCAGTAGCCATCAATATCTCCGTTCGCATGCGCCAACTCAGGAATATCTCGACCCCAGACGTCAAGCCCCAGCGCAGATTTGGGGAGTTTAAGCCCCTGACTTTCGATACTCGCCAGCTTTTGAACCGGCAACCACTTGCCGCGCGCTATGCCGTTGCAGTCAGTAATTAGCGCCTCGACCATCGTAATGTCGGGATAAGCCTTTAGAAATTGTTGTGTAGTGAACACAGCGCATACCAGTCACAAAACAGGCAGGATCATGCAGGTTGGACGTTATGCGGACAATGCCCAAAGTGGGGCAGGGATTGCCTTAGCTGGGTTACCCGTATTCAGCATTACTCTCGATAGAGCAGTTCCGAAAAGAGCAAATCCATTCGTCCATCTCCAAGCCTCGAAACTTGTTCACTCCGCGCCGACTGCTCGAGAGGTGTCTTTGTCAGCCCATATAGGCTTTCAGTGGGTCCTCACCCTTTGCTCTGGCGACGTGTGGAATGACATTGATGAATAAAGCGAACAGGTCGGCTTGGCTGTTTACGTCGAGTTTGCGATAAATCGACTTGCGATGGCGACGCACGGTTTCAAGCGAGATATCAAGCTTCTCAGCGCTGGTATCTGCACCGTAGCCGCGAAGCAGCAACTCCAGGACTTCCTGTTCTCGATCGCTCACGTAGCTCGTGCCAAAAGTCTGATATCCCTGCTGGATATGGTGGTCAACGCCTGGTTGAAGAAGATTGCTTTCGACAAATTCCTCGCGCCGCGTGTGCAGATCAATAAGTTCTGCTAGGCACTGACTGACGCTGTAGAGCCAGTTGTATTCTTCTTCCGTGAACTCGCCTTGGCTCTCAATGCGCATCAGGCTGATGTTGATAACGCTACCATCAGTAAGGCGGGTTACGATGATGGCTTCGTCAACCGTACCTGTGCTCGCATAGTAATTTTTGTGGTAGCTGCTTTGCTCGAAGTCCCCGGTGACAAGGCGCGACAAGCGGTAGCAGTTATTGCGAGGCGCACTCAGTGAAATCTTAAAGAACGGGTCTTCGCGATATGGCCCTTCCAGATACTGATCTACCTGCGACTCGAAGGCCTCTTTAGGGATTTTGTGATCAAGCAGCTGGGGCGGTAGGTCCTTGTGGTACAGCCATGCCTGTGGATAGGCCAAGGGCACTTGAGCTTCAAGCGCAGCGAAGACTTGCTGAAAGAAAATGGCATCACCGACATGGGCGATCGCATTCGCTAAGTCGCTGTTCCAGCGCTGAAACGTACTAGTGTCCACGCGGGCTCTCCTCGTCTACAGGCTCAACACTGTGAGCTTTGTCGGATTCGGTCAACCGCAGTCACCGCGATTGCCAACTCCGTCACAGGCACTGTAACTATTGTCATTTGGGTGGGGCAGTATTAGAGACAGCGTCCACAACTACGTCGACAGCCGATTCGACAGCTACATTGGTGGCCTCGCTATCTCGGCGGCCTTGAATCTCGACGACACCCTCGTTGAGTGAACGTTCACCTATGGTCACTCTCAAAGGTATGCCCATCAATTCACAGTCCGCGAATTTCACCCCAGGGCGTTCCTTTCGATCGTCCATCGCAACGTTAACGCCCACAGCCTTAAGGTCCGAATACAGTGCTTCTGCGGCAGCGGCCACAGTTTCCGACTTATCCATTCCCAGTGGAATCAGCACCACTGAGAATGGTGCCATAGCGCCGGGCCAAATGATGCCGTTATCGTCATGATTCTGTTCGATTGCCGCGGCGACGATGCGCGTGATTCCGATGCCGTAGCAACCCATGGACATGGGTACCGACTTTCCGTTCTGATCCAGAACGTTGGCGTTCATCGCCTCTGAGTATTTCGTGCCCAGCTGGAAAATATGTCCCACTTCGATGCCGCGTTTGATTTCCAAAACACCTCTGCCGCAGGGACTTGGGTCTCCCGCGACGACAGTTCGAAGATCAGCAACTTCGAAGTTGTCGATATCGCGACCCCAGTTAACGTTTCGCAAATGTTTGTCATCCTTATTTGCACCACAAACGAAATTGACAAGAACCGATGCTGCGCGATCTACAACAACTCGTGTCTCTAAACCGACAGGCCCGAGTGACCCGAAGGAGGCACCGGTCGCGTTTTTCACTGCTGCTTCCTGCGCCATTCGCAGCGGCTGGCTCATACCCGCAATTTTCTCTGCTTTTATCTCGTTGAGCTGGTGATCACCCCTCAATACGAGTGCGACAAGTTCACCCTCTGCATCCTCGACAAACAATGTCTTGATAGAACTCGCTGCAGGAACGTCGTAGTGCTTTTCGAGCGCATCGATCGTTTTTGCATTCGGCGTGTCAAAGATTTCCAGCGCAGCAGCCTCCGCTTCAATCGCCGCAGGCATCAAGCCCTCTGCGAGCTCAACATTCGCTGCGAAATCGCTTTCGGTTGAGAAGGCAATGTCGTCCTCACCCGAGTCGGCAAGCATGTGAAATTCGTGAGAATGACTGCCGCCAATCGATCCTGTGTCGGCTTCTACGGGGCGGTAGTCGAGACCTAATCGATCGAAGATAGTGGAATAGGCTTCGTGCATTCGCCAGTAAGTTTCTTCCAGAGACACTTGGTTTTCGTGGAACGAATAGGCGTCCTTCATGACAAATTCGCGTGAACGCATGACACCAAATCGAGGTCTGATTTCATCTCGAAATTTGGTCTGAATCTGAAAGAAGTTCACGGGGAGTCGCTTATAGCTTTTGATCTCGGTCTTTGCGAGGTCGGTGATAACTTCCTCATGCGTAGGGCCCAGGCAGAAGTCGCGGTCGTGTCGGTCTTTAAGTCGGCAAAGTTCAGGACCGTATTGTTCCCAGCGCCCCGATTCCACCCACAACTCAGCTGGTTGAACGACAGGCATGGATAGCTCAACGGCACCTGCATTTTCCATTTCCTCGCGAACAACCCGCTCTACGTTGCGCACCACTTTGAGTCCGAGGGGCATCCAGGTGTAAATCCCCGCAGCGATGCGCTTTATTAGCCCAGCGCGAAGCATCAACCGATGACTGATCACCTCGGCGTCGGCAGGTGTTTCTTTTGTGGTTGAGATCGGAAATCTTGAAAATCGCATTGCGTGAACCTTGTAAAAAGCGTCTCTGTAACTATCGTGGGGTCAGTGGCGGGGATTGTATCAAACCTCGTCTTGTTATAGTTCTCGGTGGTAGCGGTATGCCAGATGATAAACGTTCGATTTCCCCGACGAATAATCCCATTTCGCTCTTCACAGCAACCCTAGTTTTTCGGTCCAGAGACGGGACAGGTCTAGTATTCCCATTAACCTGAGCCGCTGATTAGTGTAGGCTTGCGCGCGCTGTTGGGAACTCAGCAATTTCGTTCGTTTTTAGAGACCTTCGCATGCCAATTTACGAGTACGTATGTGGTGCCTGCGGTAACGCGCATGAGGCACTGCAGAAAATTTCAGATGCCCCGCTAACCGACTGTCCGGAGTGCGGTAGCGCGTCTTTAAGGAAAAAGGTATCGGCGCCTGCTTTTAGGCTCGCCGGATCGGGTTGGTACGAGACCGATTTTAAGACGGGCGCTAAAAAGAATCTTGCAAATGACTCGCGAGGCGGATCCGATTCGGGTAGCTCGAGTACATCATCGACCTCGTCCAGTGCGACAAGTAGCTCGGCCGACTGAGCCGCCAGGAAGTAAATTAGAGAATGAGCATGCGAACACATTATTGCGGTGCAACGAAGGACGTTTCCGTTGGAGAGACGGTCACCATTTGTGGCTGGGTGGACCGGCGTCGAGATCATGGTGGAGTTATCTTCCTCGACATGCGTGACCGAGATGGCATCGTTCAGGTGGTTTTCGATCCGGACACCAAGGAATACTTTGAGCTCGCAGATAAAGTCCGCAGCGAGTACGTTTTACAAATAACGGGACGCATTCGCGAGCGCTCTCCCGAGACGATTAATCCAGCGATGGCTACGGGGCATATCGAAATTTTGGGGAAAGAGCTTGTTATTCTGAACGAAGCGGCCCCACCTCCCTTTCCTCTCGATGCACATCAAACCGTGGGCGAGGACGTTCGTCTCCGATACCGCTTCATGGATCTCCGTCGAGAGTCGATGCAGCGCAATTTGATAAGCCGCTCGCAGATTACATCGACGATTCGAACCTACCTTGAGTCAGCGGGTTTTCTCGACATCGAGACGCCCGTGCTGACTCGGGCTACACCAGAGGGCGCGAGAGACTATTTGGTGCCGAGTCGCACCAACGCATCGAAATTCTTTGCGCTTCCGCAATCGCCGCAGCTCTTCAAACAACTTTTGATGGTCTCTGGTTTTGACCGCTACTACCAGATCGCTCGATGTTTCCGCGACGAGGACTTGCGTGCTGATCGTCAACCGGAATTTACCCAAATCGATATAGAGCTCTCATTTACCGACGAGGCTGAGGTAATGAAGCTCACTGAGGGTATGGTGCAAACGCTATTTAAGCAGCACTTGGACGTTGAGCTCGGCGAGTTTCCTCAGATGACCTGGCACGAAGCCATGGAGCGATTTGGGTCCGATAAACCGGACCTCCGCATCGACCTCGAACTTGTCTCCATCGACGACCTAATGAAAGACGTCGAGTTCAAGGTGTTCTCAGGCCCTGCAAACGATGAAAAAGGTCGTGTCGCGGCGCTTCGTGTGCCAGGGGGGGCGAAGATCAGCCGCAAAGAAATCGACGATTTCACCAAATACGTTGGCAACTACGGCGCACGCGGCTTGGCGTGGATCAAAGTGAACGACAAAGCGGCGGGTGTTGAAGGTTTGCAGTCCCCGATTCTGAAGTTTATGCCCGAGGACACGGTGAGCCAGTTAGTCGAGCGTCTCGCTTTAGAGGATGGCGATATCGTCTTCTTTGGCGCCGATAAGCACCAAGTTGTCAATGACGCTCTGGGTGCGCTCAGACTCAAAGTGGCAGAGATGATGGGCTTGGTAGGCGATGGTTGGGCACCGCTTTGGGTTGTTGATTTCCCCATGTTTGAAGAGACGGGTGAAGGCGGTCTCACTGCCATTCACCACCCTTTCACTGCGCCGTCCTGTGACGTTGATGCGCTGGCAGCTGAACCCGAAAAGGCGCTTTCACGAGCCTATGACATGGTGCTCAATGGTAGCGAGATTGGCGGTGGTTCTATTCGTATTCACCGTCAAGACATGCAAAAAGCGGTTTTTGATGTCCTGGGTATCTCTGCCGAGGAAGCTGATGCGAAGTTTGGTTTCTTGCTCGCGGCACTCAAGCACGGTGCGCCGCCTCACGGCGGACTTGCCTTTGGTCTGGATCGTCTCGTCATGCTCATGGTCGACGGCCAATCCATCCGCGATGTGATTGCGTTTCCAAAGACGCAGTCAGCGCAATGCGTGATGACGGACGCGCCGGGAGAAGTCTCAGAGCAGCAGCTTCGTGAGCTCAGCATACGATTGCGCACCCCCGAAAAGTAATTTTTGCCGTGACATGACTCCAATGCTTGTTTGCCGCACAATCGGGCTATAAGCGGAGGTCATCGGTGACAATCATTCTTGGTATCGATCCCGGATCACTAAAAACGGGATTCGGTCTTGTTGAAGCAACAGACGCAGGTAATCGTTACGTCAGTAGCGGTGTGATAAAGCTGCCTGTTGGGGAGCCGCTCGCAATTCGTTTGAAGGTGCTGGCGGAATCGCTACACGAGATCATTGACGAATTCTCCCCGACGCTGGCCGCGATCGAAGAAGTCTTCATGAATAAGAGTGCCGGGTCAGCCTTGAAGCTAGGGCAGGCTCGAGGTGCGGCTATGGTGATCTGTGCTACTCGCGAGCTTGAGGTGCACGAGTATGCTACGCGGCAAATTAAGCAGGCAGTTGTCGGCACCGGTGGTGCGACAAAGGAGCAGGTACAGCATATGGTGACGAGATTGTTACGGCTCCCTGCAACACCGGGTGAGGACGCTAGCGACGCGCTCGCTGCGGCGCTTTGCCATATTAGCGGTGACGCAGTGCGGCGAGCCACTGGCGCTCAAGCCTTTGCGATGCGACGGCTAAAGTAGTTTAAAAAGGGTTTTAGAGCATATGATCGAACGATTACGCGGCACGATTATCGCCAAGCAAGCTCCTGAGGTGATCATTGATGTTGGCGGTGTTGGCTATGAGGTTAGGGTTCCCATGACCACGATCTATCAACTGCCTGGTGTTGGTGAAGAATCCATTTTGTTGACGCACTTTGTCGTTAGGGAAGATGCACAGCAGCTTTATGGTTTTGTCCGAGAGATCGACCGCCGCTTATTTAGAGACCTGATAAAGGTTAATGGTGTAGGGCCAAAGTTAGCGCTCGCTATACTCTCAGGCATGGACACGGAACAGTTTGCCGATTGTCTCAACCGCAACGACGTCAACGCCCTAGTTGCGCTTCCGGGTGTGGGTAAAAAGACAGGCGAGCGTCTACTCGTGGAAATGCGTGATAAAGCGGGACAGTGGCTGTCTGATGTGTTGCCAGCACATAGTATGGCTACCCCGACTTCGATTGCGACACCTGATATGCGTGGTGAGGCGGAGCAGGCTCTGGTAGCGCTCGGTTATAAGCCAACCGAGGCCTCGCGACTGATTTCTTCGGTCGAGTCTGATGAAATCGATTCGAGCGAGGGGTTGATTCGAGCTGCTTTGCAGTCAGCGATGCGATAAGACGAACTTGGCGAGGAAGTCACAGTGATAGAGACAGATCGACTAGTAGCGGGTGATGCCGTCGACAATCGCGAAACTGCGCTCGATCGTGCGGTGCGTCCACAAACGCTGGATGATTACATAGGACAGACTGCCGTAAAGGAGCAGATGGAGATTTTTCTGTCAGCGGCTAAAGGTCGCGGCGAGCCTCTCGATCACACGTTGATATTCGGTCCTCCTGGTCTTGGGAAAACCACCCTTGCAAGTATTGTCGCAAACGAGATGGGTGTTCAGCTTAAAACAACCAGCGGGCCAGTGTTAGAAAAGGCGGGTGATATCGCGGCCATTATGACTAACCTCGAGCCCAACGATGTTTTGTTTATCGACGAAATCCATCGCCTGAGCCCTTACGTCGAGGAAATACTGTATCCGGCCATGGAAGATTTTCAGCTGGACATCATGATTGGCGAGGGGCCCGCAGCGCGCTCTATTAAGCTGGACTTGCCCCCGTTTACGCTAGTGGGTGCTACTACCCGCGCGGGCCTTCTGACGTCCCCACTTCGAGACCGCTTCGGTATTGTTCAGCGTCTAGAGTTTTATGAGGTCGGTGACTTGAAGCACATTGTGACACGCGCCGCATCGATCTTGGGTGTTGAGGCTGACGATGCAGGGGCGCTAGAAATCGCGAAGCGTTCTAGGGGTACACCTCGAATCGCTAATCGCCTGATGCGAAGAGTGCGCGACTACGCTCAGGTGAAGGGCGATGGGGTTATTACGCAGCAAATGGCGGAGCAAGCCCTTGATATGCTCAGTGTTGATGATCAAGGCTTCGATCATTTGGATCGACGATTTTTATTGGCGCTTATCGAAAAATTTGAAGGCGGTCCTGTCGGAATCGATAGTCTTGCGGCGGCGCTATCTGAAGAGCGCGGCACCCTTGAAGATGTCATCGAGCCCTACCTGATTCAGCAGGGACTTATTGTTCGAACGCCCCGCGGTCGCGTGGCAACGAATGCCGCCTATCGGCACTTCGGCCTAACCGCACCCACCCAAAGCGAGCCATCGGCCGCGAGTTCGACAAATCTTTCACTCGATCTAGGAGATGAGTGAGATGGCGACGGTGCTTGAGTACAAGCTGCCTATTCGCGTCTACATAGAAGATACCGATGCCGGGGGTATCGTCTACTATGTAAATTATCTTAAGTACTTTGAGCGTGCGCGGACCGAACTTATACGGTCTATGGGTGTCGATAAAACGGCGGTGATGGAAGACGGCTCGGTGTTTGTTGTGACGTCGGCATCGATCGATTATTTGTTACCGGCACGACTAGACGATGAAATAGTTGCTCGGGCGACAGTGGTTGGTGCGGGCGGTGCGTCGATTGTCTTTGAGCAGGACGTATCACGAGGGGGTGACATACTTGCTCGGGGTAAAGTGTCCGCTGCGCTGACTGATGGTCAGACAGGGCGACCAAAGCGGATGCCCATGGCTTTACGAACTGCGCTGAAAGAAGCGGTTAACACGAGTGGGGAAATGAATGGCAGATGAACTGAGCGTAATTGAGTTGATTATGGGCGCGAGCTTTACTGTGAAGCTCGTGATGGCCATTCTAGTGGCAGCGTCCGTAACATCCTGGTTCATGATCGTGCAGCGCGTCATTATTCTACAGCGCGCTGATGCGGAGCTTATCGACTTTGAGGATCGGTTCTGGTCGGGAATGGACTTGGCGCAGCTGTATCGTGAGGGGTCAGATGCCATCGAAGAGGGAACGGATATCACGGGCGGTGAAGCCCTTTTTCGCGCTGGCTTTAAAGAGTTTTCCAAGCTGTCACGGCAGCCGAATATGGATGCCGAGGCCGTTGTCGAGGGCTCCCGACGTGCTATGCGTGTGGCTTTGAACCGGGAAAGTGATCGCCTAGAGCACAACTTACCGTTTTTGGCGTCTGTAGGGTCCACAAGTCCCTACATTGGTCTCTTTGGAACGGTCTGGGGGATTATGCATTCTTTCAGAGGACTGGCGACAAGTTCGCAGGCAACACTTGCCGCGGTTGCACCGGGGATCTCCGAAGCGCTTATCGCAACCGCCATGGGGCTGTTTGCCGCCATCCCTGCGGTATTGGCCTACAACCGATTTGCTGCAAAGGTTGACGCTGTGCTTAACCGTTATGATGCATTTGTCGATGAATTTTCCGGCTTGTTGCAGCGACAAAGTTACGCGCAGAAGGGTGGGCGAGGCGCTAGCCAACAGGGTGGAAGCACATTGTGAGGCCTCGTCGCGCAGTCGCAGAAATTAACGTTGTTCCTTACATCGATGTGATGTTGGTGCTCCTTGTTATTTTTATGGCTACGGCACCACTTTTAATGCAGGGCGTTGACGTTGATTTGCCCAAAGCTAACTCAACACCGGTTTCAGACAGCGATGCCGAGCCGCTCATTGTCTCGATTGATGCGCAAGCGAGGCTCTATCTCAACTTGGGTGCAAGTGATGATCAGGCATTAAGTATCGAGACCGTCAGAAAGCGAGTAGCGACAGTGCTTAAGCGCAACCCAGATAAAGCCGTCATGGTGTGGGGAGATGCTGCCGTGCCTTACGGTGAGGTGGTCGCGTTAATGTCTGAATTGCAGTCTGCAGGCGCGCCGTCCGTTGGGTTGGTGACCGAGGCGCCAGCGAGAAAGTAGTGAATTCGGATCGCGTCCTCATAATCGCTGTTCCGCTGTTCATAGCGGTCCTCGTGCACGTGGCGTTTTTGGTGGCAATCGAAGGGGAGTGGAAGACGGGCGATACGACGATCGTCGCAAAGCCGCAGGTGGTTCAGGCGACATTGGTTTCTTTGAGTTCGCCAAAAAAACCGACGCCGAAGCCCCAAAAAAAGTCTAAATCAAAGCCCAAGACTAAGCCCAAACCCGTACCAAAGCCCAAGCCAGATCCGAAACCGGCTCCTAAGCCCGTGCCCGTTGAGCCAAAAGTATCCCAGCCGGACACCTCTCAGACTGAAAAGACTGCAGGCGAGTCGACACAGGAACAAAAACTTGCTGAATTGCAGGAAGAGCTAATGGCGGGGTTGGAAGAGCTTCCGCAAACCGAACTGACCGAGACCGATAATGAGTACGACGACGTGCAACAGGTTGCGGCTCTCATGCAAGCGAGGATTACGCAGAATTGGCGTCGCCCACCCTCTGCCCGAAATGGGATGGAGGCGCTGCTTACTATCAGCCTCGTCCCGACTGGCGAAGTGGTAGGCATAAGTGTAGCGACCAGCAGTGGCAGCAGTGCGTTTGATCGAAGCGCCATTGCAGCTGTGGAGCGTGTGGGCCAATTTCCCGAAGTGGCGGTTTTGCCAATTTCCGATTTCGAGCGATACTTCCGACGGTTCCCCCTGCGCTTCCGTCCTGAGGATTTGAGGTACTGATCATGTTTTTGCGTGTCTGGCTAGCTGTTTGCGGACTTCTTATTAGCTGTTCGTCGTTTGCACAACTTGAAATTCAGGTCACTCGAGGCATAGATAACCCAACGCCCATTGCGATAGCCCCGTTTGCGTGGGATGGCCTAGGGTCTGCCCCCGTCGACTTTGCACAAATTATTGACTCCGATTTGGCCCGAAGCGGCCAGTTCAGCCCTGTCAGTCGCAGGGATATGTTGAGCCTTCCCACCCGCGCGGAAGAAATCTTTTATCGCGATTGGCGGGCTATTGCCTCAAGGTACTTAGTCATTGGCAGCGTTAGCAAAGGCACTCAATTAACTATTGAATTTGCGCTTTACGACGTGGAACGAGGGGCCGAGCTTTTTTCATCTCAAGTAGCGGGTCCGGTATCAGAGGCGCGCATGGTCGCGCATCGAGTTGCGGACGCAATTTACGAAAAGTTGACGGGTATACCAGGCGCATTTGCAACTCGGTTGATTTACGTTTCTGTGACACGTAATCCGGACGGAAAAGATTTTTACCGCCTTACCGTTGCCGATGCCGATGGTCAGCGTCCGATTGTACTGCTCGAAGGTCGGGACCCTATTCTTGCGCCTAGCTGGTCGCCCGATGGTCAAGAGGTCGCCTATGTATCCTTCGAGTCCACGCGGCCCGCTATTTATCGTCAAGTGTTGGCGACTGGTGAGCGTGAGCAGTTGACCAACTTTCGCGGCCTTAATAACTCGCCAGTCTGGTCACCTGATGGGAAGTCAATGGCCCTGGTACTGTCGAAAGATGGCAGCCCCGACATTTACTTGCTCGATCTTGAGACAAAACAGCTCACGCGACTCACCCGCCATTACGCAATCGATACCGAACCCACGTGGATGCCTGACGGTAAATCCCTCCTGTTTACATCTGACCGCGGTGGTCGGCCCCAAATTTACCGTTATGTCCTTGCGACGGGCAAAATTGAGCGGATTACGTTTGAGGGTCGATATAACGCTCGGGCTCGCGTAGCGGAGGATGGCAGAAATGTTGCGCTCGTCCATCAGCGAGATGGTCGATTTCATGTCGCGGTCTTTGATTTGGTGACGGAGCGCATGACCATACTCACAGAGACTTCGCTGGACGAGAGCCCGAGTATTGCGCCTAATGGATCGTTGGTGATCTACGCAACAAAACGTGGTGAACGAAGTGTTCTTGGGGCTGTTGCCGTTGATGGGGGGGTAAAATTCAGTCTCCCTGCGCGGTCGGGAAGCGTGCAGGAACCTGCCTGGTCGCCAATGTTGTTTAGTTGGTAAGAAAAAACGCCACTTCTGTTCAACAAATGGACATATATGCGCTACATTATAACGATTACAAAACCAGAACCTGTGTAGGGACCACGCCATGACAACGAAAATTAACCTGGGGAAAGCTGCTGCAGTTGTTTTGATGGCCGCTTTGGTGAGCGCGTGCTCAAGTAATGCGGCAAAGGAAGAGGCGGCAGCTCAAGCTGCAGCTGAACGTGCAGCCGCTGAGCAAGCTGCAGCGGAGGCGGCAGAACAGCGCGCAGCCGAGAAAGAGAAGGCTATGATGATGGCTGAAAAGCGCGAGGAGAAGCGTCGTCTGATGGATGCAGCCTCGGCCGCAGGCAGCGTCTTCTACTTTGACTACGACAGCTCCTCGCTGAGTGATGACGCGCGTGCAGCAATTGATGCGCACGTGGCTGTAATCATGTCTGAGGGTGGTAGCGTTCGGTTGGAAGGTCACACGGATGAGCGCGGGACCCGAGAATATAACCTTGCTCTGGGAGAGCGGCGTGCTAACGCAGTTCGAGACTACATGGTCGCAAGTGGTGTACCCGGGTATCGCATCGAGACAATAAGCTACGGCGAGGAAAATCCCGTTGCTTATGGCTCGGGTGAGTCAAGCTGGAGTAAAAACCGACGCGTGGAGATCAAATAAGGCTTTATGATCTCGCTACGTTTCACAAAGCCGGTGCTAGTCGCCGGCTTTTTTATATTTACGGCTCAAGTTGCAGCGCAGGGATATACCGTTCAGCCTGCGGATTCTCCGTCCAGCATTGTTCCCTATGTGCAGGCGGATACATCTGGTGTGCCAGAGTACACGGAGCCAACGGTAACCGCTGGGTCTGATGCAAGATCGCTTGCATTGCGAGTGCAGCAGTTAGAAGAGGAAATTAGGCGCTTAAACGGACTTGTTGAGGAGCAGGCGAGTTTGCTCACCCGTCTACAAGATCAGTCGTTGGAGCGTTACGTCGAGGTGGATCGGCGCCTAGCAATGATTGCCTCCGGTGAGAGTGTTGAGGTTGAGGACGGTTCTCTGGCCTCAGATGAGAGTGTGGTAACAGGTGACTCCGAGACACCCACAAATGTTCCGAAAGAGCCGGAGGTTGGTGAGCAAGAAGCTTACCAGGCCGCATACGGTTTAGTGAGGGAGCGTCAATTTAGTGAAGCGTTGACCGCGTTTAGTGAGTTTTTAAATGCCTATCCTTTCGGGCGCTTTGCGCCTAATGCGCATTACTGGCTAGGCGAGTTGTATCTCGTTGTGGAGCCAGTCGATCCAGAGGCCGCGAGACAAAACTTTCAGGTTCTTCTTGATCAGTATCCCAATGATCGCAAGGTACCTGACGCTCTTTACAAATTGGGACGCGTGCATGCGCTCAAAGGAAATGCGGAGCGCTCACGCAGCTATTTAGACCGAGTGATTGCAGAATACGGCGCCGAGGGTCATCCAGCGGCGCAACTCGCTCAGGACTTCATTGACAGTCAGTAAACGCAAAAAGCTTTTTTCGGAATTCGTATTTTGTCTCAGTTGCGCATCACTGAAATATTCCACTCGTTGCAGGGTGAGGCCAGATCCGCCGGATTGCCAACCGTATTCGTGCGATTAACGGGCTGTCCACTGCGCTGTCAGTATTGCGATACTGAATATGCATTTTCGGGCGGCTCCATGATGTCTTTTGACAGCATTTTGCAAGCTATAAAAAAATTCGACTGTAATACGGTTTGCGTGACCGGTGGTGAGCCTCTGGCACAAACTGCATGCAATGACTTCTTGGAGCTTCTCTGCAGCGAGGGCTTCGAGGTGTCCCTAGAGACAAGTGGCGCAATGTCGATAGAGAATACGCCGACCGCGGTAAGTCGTGTTGTGGATATAAAGACTCCTAACTCAGAAGAGTCTCACCGGAATCTGTGGAGCAATGTGCCGCTGTTAACACCCAATGACCAGGTGAAGTTTGTTATTTGTAGCCGGGAAGATTACGAGTGGTCGCGCTTTAAGCTCGATGAGTACACGCTCGTTGGCCGCGTCTCCGACGTCTTGTTTTCACCGTCGCATCATGATGTGAAGGCATCGGATTTAGCTGATTGGATCTTGGCGGATAAGCTTCCTGTTCGCTTCCAAATGCAGTTACATAAAATCTTGTGGAATGATGAGCCGGGACGCTAGGAGTCTCTATGACTGTTAAGGCAGTAATCTTAACTTCGGGTGGATTAGACTCTGCGACGTTACTGGCTATGGCTCACAGTCAAGGTCGCGAGTGTTATAGCCTGAGCTTCGACTATGGACAGCGTCACCGCGCCGAACTAAATGCAGCGCGAGCGATAGCGAATAGTTATTGCGATGTCGTCCATCGTGTTATTTCGCTGGACCTTTCAGCCATTGGTGGGTCGGCACTCACCGATATGGATATCGATGTGCCAACAACACCGCAAGAGGGGATTCCGGTCACCTATGTACCTGCGCGAAATACGGTATTTTTATCCTTAGCTCTGGGATGGGCTGAGGTGCTGGAAGCCACCGAGATTTATATCGGAGTAAATGCCGTGGATTATTCCGGCTATCCCGATTGTCGCCCCGAATTCATCGCCGCGTATCAAAACCTCATTGGTGTTGCGACCAAAGCGGGCGTCGAGGGAGCCTCGATCGAGCTTAAAACACCCCTGATTCATTTGAGCAAAGCCGACATCATCAGTGAGGGTATCAGGCAGGGCGTAGACTACTCTATGACGGTGTCATGCTATCAAGCAGACGATCAGGGGCGTGCCTGTGGCATTTGTGACAGTTGCCGGATCCGAGCCGCAGGGTTCTCGGATGCGGGCGTGAACGATCCAACTCGGTATCGGTAATTTCAGGGCTTGCTTTTTTGTTCGTAAGCCGTAAGATTCGCGCCCTCTCGACATAGTTTTGGGGCCGTTAGCTCAGCGGTAGAGCAGTTGGCTTTTAACCAATTGGTCGATGGTTCGAATCCATCACGGCCCACCATAAATAAAACAGCCCGCCTTCAGGTGGGCTTTTTTATTTGTGCGTTATGCGTGAGTGGGTTGGTTCTTTACTCGGGTTCGACAAATTGTGCCTAGGGCGCAATTTGGTCGCTGGAGCGAAGCGGAAGCGCCGCGTAGCGGCCAGTTGACGTGGACCGTCGGATCACCACTGTCATATGAGAGAAATTCGATGAAGGCACCTTTTTCAGCGTCAGTGAGGCCCGAGAGTTTGCAAAGGATAGAGATTTCGGTGGCCTGGTTTCCCGCTGTGTCAATGTGGAAGTCTTCGGGTTGGACGCGGATGAACTCCTGATCCCGTGTTTGCAGCGCATAGCGGATTGCATCTATCAGGGTAGATTTGCCTGAATCATTGCGACCGACAAAAGCGTTCATGCCGGGCTGAAAGCCGATATGAAGCTCGGAGGTGCCTTCTCCAAATTGCCGAAAGTTTCGTACTGTTAATTCTGATATGTACATCAAGAGCCTCCTGGCACTTTGCAATGGTGATTACACTCTCTGTACTGATACTGCTTGGACCCAGCTATCATTTTTTGCTTCTTAAGCTTACTACTTAAAGATTGCATCAATACTTTTCTATCAGTTAGGGCTTATTCTGCCTGCCACTTTTGAAGTCCAAGATCCTCACAGAGTTCTCAACGACCCGAAACAACACGCGGTACTCACCGATAATCAAATGACGAAGGGTATAACGCACATAGGGACTTTCTGGTGCTTCCGGGCATCGTTCGGGCATCGACTCTAGCGTGTCGATTTTCTCAAAAATATGGCCGTACCAGTCCAAGGCCACGGCGGGTTTATCTTCGGCAATGAAAAGTGCCTGCTCCCTGATCTTATCCTCAACGACTGGTGGGATAACAACCTGATATTCCTTCATCTCAAGACTGTTCTAACAATTCCTTCTTAAGCTTCTCAAATACCTTATTCGCCGACTGTGCCTCTCCGTTATCGTGCTGATCGTTAGCAACTGCCAGGGTTTTAAGCGTATCGAGCAAATCCTGGTTTTTTGCCATCTCATCATAGGATTCTGGATCAACCAGAACCACCGCAGCCTTACCATTCACAGTAAGCAATTCCGGCTTCTTGGACTCTTGCACCCGCTTAATGTGCTCAGAGGGTTTACGGTTGAAATCCGCCACAGGATAAATATCGCCAGATGAATACATAATGTCCTCAACAATGAATTAGCAACATATTTGTTGTTATATAGGTTTTTTGTTGATCTGGCAAGCTGGTGTTGACGAACCTATCGTAGTTGATACAGGTCAATTGATTTGATTATTAGGTCTGATATTATTTAAGGATGACTCATAAAACCGTCGCCATCGCATTTTTGCTTGTCTCACTGCTCACGCAGCAAGTCAGTGCGGCTGTGATGGAAGCATCGATGTTTGGCAATATGAGTTCGTCTATGTCGGCTGACATGAGCCAAAAGCTGTCTGACATGAATCAACTTATGTCTTCTGAAATGAGTTCAGGAGAAATGATGATGAATATGCCTCATCAGCACCACCCGATGGGCTCCCAAATGGATGATGACATGAGCCACGGTGATATGGATATGTCTATGATGGACATACCAACTATGGACAGTATGGATTGTTGCCAGAATGACTGCGCTACTTGCTCGGCCAGTTGCCAGTTTATGATGCTTACGATTGCTGTCCAGTTTTCGTCAGTAATTTCTAAAGAAGTCATCCAGCAAAACCCTTCTGAACCTCTGGTTCAATCTCCCACTTCTCCCTTCAGACCCCCCATCGTGGCCTAACACAGGATAGTTGCGCCCGTAATATGGGCACAGACTGCATCCTTCGTGTACCAGGCGAGAGCGTCGCTCTCAGTTTTCTCATTCCCTGATTTTTTATGTGCGAGTAGCACACTGTTTTAGGGGCTCAACTCGCGTTGGGAGTTTTCATGAATTTGTTTGTTCGTTGTGCGATAGGCATAACTTTTGTAATGGCCGCGATACCTGTATTTGCACAATCGCCGCTCATGTTGGATCAAGCTATACGTATCGCTCAGGTAAACGATCCTTGGCTGGACGGCAGTCGTTTGCGCCAGGAAGCCGCAGAGTCAGAAAGCGTAGCCGCCGGTGCCCTGCCTGATCCAACAGTGTCCATTGGTTTTGCCAATCTTCCTGTAGACAGTTTTGATTTTGGCCAAGAGCCGATGACCCAACTCGTCGTGGGTATCGGTCAAGCCTTTCCCCGCGGAGATACGCGTAGTTTGCGTCGCCAGCAGCTCCTTGAAACCAGTGCCCAGCAACCATTAATGCGTTTAGACCGGCAGGCAAAAGTGGCTGTGATGGTTAGCCAGCTCTGGTTGGAGAGCTATAGATACGACGAAACGATTCGTCTGATCGAACAGGATCGCAGTTTGTTTGACTATCTGGCAGATGTCGCTGAATCGGCTTATTCCAATGCCTTGGCGCGCACCAGTCAGCAAGATGTCATTCGAGCTCAGGTCGAATTAACGCGTCTCGATGATCGCCTGACTGCGCTACGTCAGCAAAGAGATATCGCCTTGGCAAAACTCGCCGAGTGGCTGCCCAGTGCAGAGATGACATCGTTGCAAATCAGTACAGAACTGCCCGAACTCAGCATCCCAAATGGACTAAATAACACAGCTACTGCGGCGCTGAGTGAATCTGACATTACCAGCGCTTTGTTAGCGCACCCAAGCCTGCAAGTTTTCGATCAACGTATACAGATCAGCAGTACCGGGGTGGCACTGGCAGAACAAAAATACAAACCCCAATGGGGACTGAATGCGAGTTATGGCTATCGGGATAACGATCCAACAGGCTCGGATCGATCCGATTTCTTTTCTTTAGGCGTCAGTTTTGACCTGCCACTGTTTACCGGCAACCGCCAGGACAAAGAGGTGCAATCGGCCGTTGCCAGCCGCGAAGCCACGAAAACCGATAAGGCCCTTGCGCTACGCGCTATGCGAGCAAGCCTTGATGCCAATCTGTCTGCACTTGAGCGCTTGGAACAGCGCTACCAGCTATATGAAGAACGCTTGTTGAGAGAAGTACATGATCAAGCCGAGGCTTCACTCAATGCCTATACCAACGACAACGGTGATTTTGCCGAAGTGATGCGTGCCCGTATTGCCGAGCTGAAAGCCAATATCGATTTTCATAACATCCGTGTTGATCGGCTTAAAACCATTGCTGAGCTGAACTACTTTTTTACCGATGCTCATACCGATACTGAGCCTGATGCAAGGCGCGATAGCGCTCAAACTGGAGGTCTGTAATGACCCTGTCTACCAAAAAATATCTTTTCATTGTGTTTGCTGCGGTGCTCTTTTCGATGCTAGCAACAGCGACGATCACCTATTTTCTAACCGTTGGCAGCCTAAATAATTTGGGTCATTCAGGAGCAGCAGACTCTGCGACCAGCTCCGATGATCTAGAGCCTTTGTACTGGGTAGCGCCCATGGACCCCAACTTCAAAAGGGATAAGCCAGGTAAATCGCCCATGGGGATGGATTTAATCCCGGTCTATGCGGAGGAAGCCGGTGAGATAGATGAGGGTGTCGGCACCATTCGTATCTCCCCGGATGTTGTCAATAACCTGGGGGTGCGTACAGAGGCTGTCGCGCCGCGTGTGTTGAACACCGAGATTACCACGGTGGGTTATGTGCAATATGACGAAGATCAGCTTGTACACGTTCATCCCCGGGTGGAAGGTTGGATAGAGACGCTTTTTGTCAAAGCGGAAGGTGATCCTGTGGAGGCGGGCGCACCGCTTTATCAACTCTATTCGCCGCCACTGGTGAATGCACAAGAAGAACTATTGCTGGCTATGGAGCGGGGTAATCCCACACTCATCCCGGCTGCCGAAGAACGGCTAAAAGCCCTACAAATTGACGGTCAGGTGATTGAGGACTTAAAGCGCACTGGCAACGTCCAGCAACAAATCACCTTCTACGCGCCAATGAATGGTGTCGTCGATAATTTGAATATTCGTGAGGGCTTCTATGTCCAGCCCGGCACCACCTTACTTTCCATTGGTTCGCTGGATCAGGTGTGGGTTGAGGCCGAAGTATTTGAACGCCAGGCAGGCTTGGTTGAGTTGGGTTTGCCGGTTCAGATGACACTTGGCTACCTTCCTGGTCGACAATGGCAAGGCGAGGTGGACTATATTTATCCGAGCCTCAACAGTCAGACCAGAACCCTTCCAGTGCGTCTGCGATTTGACAACGCCGATGGCGTGCTGAAGCCGAATATGTATGCCCAGGTCGTGATACAGACGGCATCGGATGTGCCGGTTTTATCCGTACCCAGCGATGCCGTGATTCGCACCGGCAACCAGGATCGTGTGGTACTGGCCCTCGGTGATGGGTATTACAAATCTGTCGAGGTCGATCTAGGGCGAGTCACCCCGGACTATACGGAGATTCTCAGCGGTCTGAACGACGGTGAATCAGTGGTGACCTCCGCCCAGTTCCTGATCGATTCGGAATCCAGTAAAACCTCTGATTTCAAGCGACTTCATCATGGCGAAGCCAATAGCACGCCGGATACAGACATGGCCATGGCGTCTGAGTCTACGCCCGACGAAGACGACGCTCAGACCGCTTGGGTGGCGGGAGAAATTAAATCCGTCACGCCCGAGAGCAGGGTGGTGAGCGCCTACCATGACCCTATCCCGGATTGGCAATGGCCGTCGATGACCATGAATTTCTTTGTGGCGGATTCAGTCGATATCAGCCAGCTGCAGGCCGGTACAGAGTTACATATGGAATTGGGCGCGCGCGATGATGGGCAATATGAGATTCATTCGGTGCATATTATGTCGCAGCCAGAATCCATGGATGAAAACTCTCTACCAGCTGAAGGCTCTTTACCCGCTGAGGGCTCTGATATGGATCACTCGCAGCATCAGATGATGCAAAGCGAGATGGACGAATAGGGCGGTTGCGATGATTGAATCGATTATTCGTTGGTCCATTGGCAATCGTTTTTTTGTGTTGCTGGCGACCGCTATTTTGGTCGGATTGGGCTTGTTTTCCCTAAAGAGCACGCCGGTGGATGCCATTCCCGATTTGTCGGACGTACAGGTCATTATTAAAACCAGCTACCCCGGCCAAGCACCACAAGTGGTGGAAGATCAGGTCACTTATCCACTTACCACGGCGATGCTCTCGGTACCGGGTGCGGTGACGGTGCGTGGCTATTCCTTTTTTGGTGATTCCTACGTCTACGTGATTTTTGACGAGGATACCGATTTGTATTGGGCCCGCTCGCGCGTTCTGGAATACCTGAGCCAGGTGATGCCAAATCTGCCAGAAAATGCCAATGCGCAGCTTGGCCCGGATGCGACAGGCGTCGGTTGGGTTTACCTTTACGCGCTGGTGGATCGCACGGGCCAGCACGACATTAGTGAACTACGCGCCTTGCAGGACTGGTTTCTCAAATACGAGTTACAGACGGTGCCTGGAGTGTCAGAGGTCGCGGCGATTGGTGGCATGGTCAAGCAATATCAAGTGAGCGTAGATCCCGAAAAGCTGCGCGCGTTTGGTATACCGCTCTCGCATATTCAAATGGCGATTCAACAGGCGAATCAGGAAGTCGGTGCCTCAGTGGTGGAAATGGCGGAGGCCGAATACATGGTTCGCGCCTCTGGCTATATTCAAAGTGAAGCTGACTTGCGCGGTATTCCACTGGGTGTCAATGAATCCGGTACGCCACTTCGGCTAGAGGATGTCGCGGATATCAATCTTGGGCCACAAATGCGCCGTGGAATCGCGGAACTAAATGGTGAAGGGGAAACCGTTGGTGCGGTGGTGGTCATGCGCTATGGCGAAAATGCGCAAACCACCATCGAGGGCGTCAAAGCCAAACTTGAGAGTCTCAAACAAGGGCTTCCAATGGGTGTGGAAGTAGTCACGGTGTACGACCGTTCCGGGCTGATACAGGATGCCGTCGACAACCTTTGGCACAAACTGTTCGAAGAACTGATTATGGTGGGGCTGGTATGCATTGTGTTTTTGCTGCACCTGCGTTCTTCTTTGGTGGCCATCATCAGTCTGCCCATTGGCATTCTCGCCGCCTTTGTCGTCATGCATTTTCAGGGCCTGAACGCCAACATCATGTCCTTGGGCGGTATTGCCATTGCTATTGGCGCGATGATCGATGGCGCCATTGTGCTGATTGAAAATCTGCACAAGCATCTGGAGCGCTATGAAGCTAACAAGGGAAAAGCAAACGGCGAGAAAATCACTGCGGAAAAGCGTTGGCAGATCGTGGCGGACTCCGCTGCCGAAGTTGGCCCTGCCTTGTTCTTTAGCTTGCTGATTATTACGGTCAGCTTTATTCCGGTCTTTACCTTGGAAGCACAAGAAGGCCGCATGTTCTCGCCACTTGCATTTACCAAGACCTATGCGATGGCTGCGGCTGCCGCGCTGGCCATCACACTGGTGCCCGTATTAATGGGTTACTTTATTCGAGGAAAAATTCTGCCGGAACAAAAGAATCCGGTGAATCGGGTGCTGATCGCAGCCTATATGCCCCTACTCAAAACGGTTTTACGGTTTCCAAAGCTGACGCTTCTGATCACCGTTGTCATTGCCGCCAGCAGTCTTTGGCCATTACAGCGCATCGGTAGCGAATTTATGCCTGCCTTGGATGAGGGTGATCTGATGTATATGCCAACCACCTACCCAGGCATCTCCATCGGACAGGCCAGAGAGTTATTGCAACAAACTGACAAGCTGATTGCATCTGTGCCCGAGGTAGAAACGGTATTTGGCAAAGTCGGGCGCGCAGAAACGGCGACCGATCCCGCTCCCTTGACCATGATCGAGACCTTTATTCAGCTCAAGGATCGCAGTGAATGGCGACCGGGGGTCTCCACCGAATCGCTCAAGCAGGAATTCGATGCGCTGGTAAGGTTACCCGGTCTCACCAACGCCTGGGTGATGCCGATCAAAACCCGCATCGATATGCTCGCAACCGGTATTAAAACACCGGTAGGTATTAAGGTTGCCGGGGCCGATCTCAATCAAATTCAACTCATTGGTCAGGAGCTGGAGCGGATTTTAGCGCAGGTGCCCGGCACGGCGTCCGTCTACTCCGAGCGTGTTGTCGGTGGACGCTACATCAAGGTGGATATTGATCGTGAAAAGGCATCGCGTTTTGGTCTTAATATCGTGGATGTGCAACAGGTAGTGGCCTCGGCGATTGGTGGCATGACCGTCACCCAAACCGTCGAGGGGCTAGAGCGCTATCCGGTCAATGTTCGCTATCCGCAAGCCTATCGAGATTCCCCAGAGCAGCTTGCGTTACTCCCTGTCATCACCGCAAAAGGCCAGCGTATTGCGCTTGGCGATGTCGCCGACGTTTACATTGAAAATGGCCCGCCGGGTATCAAGAGTGAGAATTCACGAATCAATGGTTGGACATACGTAGACATCGAAGGCATTGATGTCGGCAGCTACGTGGAACAGGCCATGCGTACGGTAAATGAGCAGCTGGAATTGCCGGTTGGTTATTCACTAAATTGGTCTGGACAGTATGAATATATGTTGCGTGCCAAGGAAAAGCTCAGCTACATGGTGCCGCTGACGCTCGCGATCATTGTCGTTCTGCTTTACATGAATTTTGGCCGTGTGGCACCCGTCGCCATCCTGATGATCACCATGCCCTTGTCCCTGGTAGGCAGCGTCTGGCTGATGTACGGACTGGGTTTCAACTTCTCCATAGCCGTCGGTGTTGGCTTGATTGCGCTGGCTGGGATCGCCGTTGAAACCGGCGTCATCATGCTGGTGTATCTGAATCAAGCGTTTAAGGCGTTGCAGGAACAAAGCACTGCAGCGCAGCAGGAAATCACCCCAGAGATGCTTTCTAGCGCGGTATTGCAGGGTGCGGGTCTGCGCGTTCGTCCGGTGCTGATGACCGCAGGCGCCACTATTATTGGCTTGATACCCATCATGGTCGGCACGGGCACAGGATCAGAGGTGATGAGCCGACTCGCCGCGCCGATGGTGGGTGGAATGCTGAGTTCAGTGTTACTGACCTTGCTGGTATTACCCTGTATTTATTTCCTTTGGCAGAAATTTCTGCTGACTAAACCCTCTCAATTGATTTTGTCGAATCACTCTCAAGAACCTAGCTCAGGAGCTAACTCATGAAGCAACTTATGAAAAAATCCGGCCTAATCTCGACCTTGTTTTTTGCAATTATTTTGACCTTGAATGCTCATGCCCAGGCTGGGCTCGAACGGTCTGTGCCGAGCAACAACGCAATGTTGATGCAGAACCTGGAAGGGATCGAGCTGCATTTTGACAGTGCGGTTAATCTCACCAAGCTTGAGCTTGTGAATAGAGCAGATGGTCAATCGATCCCCATCGACTTCTCGCCGACGACCACGCCGACCGCTGACTTTAGTCATCCTCTTCCCGCGTTGAAGATAGGCACTTATCAGGTGAACTGGGCCGCGATGGGCTCAGATGGGCACAAAATGGAGGGGAACTTCGGTTTTATGATGCATGTGGAAAGTCAGGGCGGATTAACGCCTGATACTGCCTCAGCCCATTCGAAACCCAACATGACTGAAATGTTTGGGCCGGATTACAAAAAGGGCGATATTGGCCATAGCACTGGCTATATCCAGTCTATTAGTGCAGAAGAAGTGACCATTGAACACGCAACGGTTCATGGCACAGGTATCGAGGCCAAGACGACGAATTTTGAGGTTCTGGACAGTGCAGATCTCTCCGAGCTTGCTGAGAACGACCATGTCGAATTCCTGGTCAGAAAAGGGAGTGACAGCGTCTATCGATTGCTTGCCATTTGTAACATGGGTGCGACGGGTGGCAAATGTCTTTAAATCAAACTCGTTGTGGATGCCCGCAGCTGATTAAAGAACAGAACAAAAGAATACCGGATAGTCGCCCACCTGGTGCCGCGACAGCTATTTTATTGCAGCTACATTTTTCATAGAGGATTTTTCCCATGCCATTTAAGCCATTTAAAAAACACCTTGTTAGACAGATTTCATTTGCTCTCTGTGTATTGGGCCTGCTCTCTGCGGCGTCAATCAGTCGGGCCCATACCGAGCTGGTTCGAGTCAGCCCGGCGAATAACGCCATGTTGATGTCGCTACCCGAGGCGATTGAACTGGAATTCTCGCAGGAGGTGACGCTCACGCAACTCTCACTCATCAATCGCATGAGCAAAGCACCAGTGGATATCGCCTTTACGCCCAGTACTCAGGCTAAATCCAGCTACCAGTTGGAGCTGCCAGTGTTGGAGGTGGGTACCTATTTAATTGAATGGACAATTCTCGGTGCGGATGGCCATCGGATTTCTGATTCAGCCGGATTTATGTTGCACAGCGACGGCGTCAACGTGATGGATATGAGTATGCCGATGACGACACCAGAGACTCTGTCTGAGTCGACTGAATCATCAGAGTCCTCTCACTCCATGCCATCTCATTCAGAGATGCCGATGGGCGACGATCATCAAGGTCATCACTGATAGCCGGATTGATATATCTGCTTTTGTATAGGAGAAGACAGAATGAAGGCTTTTGCTACACCCTTTGTCATTTTATTGCTGAGTTGCCTGGGTTCTCTCGCTCAGGCACATACCTCATTACACAGTTCCCAGCCTGCAGATCAGCAGTTATTGCAGCGTTCACCGGAAGAATTTGCATTGGTGTTTACCGGCAAAACCCGGCTTTTGGATCTGACGCTCTTTGACGAGAACGCCAATCTGATTGACTTTGGTTTCGAACCCAGAATGAGTGAGCGGGTAAGTTTTAAGATGGCCCTTGCAAACCCATTGTCTCCCGGCGTTTACGTGCTCAAATGGACTGTTCTCGGGGAAGATGGCCATCGAATCACAGGAACCATCCTATTTGGGGTCGATGATGCGCTGTGATGCTTTCTTCAATCAGGGTCCTGGGTTTTCTCACGTGATTCGCCTTTGAGTGACCAAGGCATTGATATGGATACGTCCCTCTTGATACTGATTCTGGCGATTCTCAAGTTTGGCAGCTACCTGTCAACGAGTTGGTTGGTTGGCTATGTCTTTTTGACTGCGGGCGGAGGAAAACTGCTGCTTAAAAGCCAACCCTGGCCTATGCGGGGAATGGCTACCTATTTTCAAATCGGGATGGCTATCGGGGTCATTGCGGTCTTACTGACCCTGCCGGTTCACGTCATCTATGTGGCAGGTGCTGGCGTCGAGGGATTAAAAGACCTGTTCTGGTGGAAACTCGTCTGGTCTGGCGCAGATGCCGAATCTCTTAGGTTGCGTGCCTTAGCACTCGGAGTCCTTCTAGTCAGCCAAATGCTCAAGATATTCAAATTGCCAGATCTAATTTCGAATCTCCTGGCAATCGCGGGGGCACTAACCCTTGTATCCAGTTTTGGTTTGAGAGGACATTCGGTAACGCTTGGCATGATGGGGCAGGGCGCACTGATCCTCCATCTGTTGATACTCACCACCTGGGCCGGATGTCTGTGGCCTCTGTATCGCGTCTGTGATTTGCTCGAAACCGCAAACCTAAAACCGTTGATGTCACGCTTTGGCGTCTACGCCCAGATTCCAATCCTGCTGTTGGCGGTCACCGGAGGCTATCTCGCCGTTCGGCTTTTGCAAAGCTGGACAACGCTCTTTGCAACGCCCTATGGCTTGCTCCTGAGTGCCAAGTTGGTACTGGTGTGTGCGGTGCTTATCCTGGCGGCCAAACATAGGTTCTGGCTCGTTCCGTGTCTGGGGAACGAGGCAACACCTGTCGCCAAATTAGCCAGATCCATTCGATGGGAGATGGGGCTGGTAGGCCTGATCTTTTTGGTAACAGCATTTTTTACCACCACAACGGGGCCAGGACATTGATGTGCCAAGGTCAGAAATTCAGGCTTGACCTGTGTCATGGACACAGGTGTATAACCTGCAGCTATACAGGGTTTAAAAGATAGGTGTTTATCTCAGATTCAAAGCTACTTGTTGATTTATATCGATACTTAGTAGCTATTTAGACTGACATAAAGGCATGCGGAGGAGCGAGATATGAAAGTGAGCGAGGTCGCTAAATCTTTGGGCATTACAGCAGACACGGTGCGGTTTTATACCCGGATCAAGGTACTGACCCCCAATAAAAGTAAAGCTAACGGTTATAGAGAATACAGCGACAACGATGTTAAGCGCTTGCGGTTTGTTTTAAGTGCTAGGCAATTAGGATTTTCCGTAGAAGACATCCAAGAGATTCTCTCTCATGCCGACAATCAGCAATCACCTTGTCCCACTGTTCGTCATCTCATTGAGCAACGTTTATTTGAAACTGAAGACCGACTTAAAGAAACGTTGAGGCTAAAAGGTCGAATGCAACAGGCCTTGCTGGATTGGAGCCGGAAGCCTGATAAAGCGCCTACCGGCCATATGATCTGTCATTTAATCGAAGAGTTCACTGAGGAGTAAAAAATGATGAATACCCAAAATCTAAGAGACCAGAATCGTGGTGGTGGATGCTGTTGTTCTGAACAAGTTGCTACTCCCGGAGACGGCAAACATGTGGGCGTCACCGTCAATAAAACGCTGCCGTCGGAGAAGATACGGATACAGGGAGTTGTCTGTGGCGGTTGCGTGAAGACATTAGAAGAAGCGATTTTTACTGTGTCGGGTGTGGAAGATGCGTCGGTCGAATTGGCCACGGGAGTCGCTACCGTTTTTGGCGTTGTGGACACGGACAGTTTGATCCTCGCGATAAACAAAATGGGCTATGCAGCTGAAGTAATTACTGAGTCAGTGGCTCAAGGCAATTTAACAAAGGTCAACACCTATGAACGACAAAGTTCTTCCAGTGAATAAAGACATACGAATAACCAAGGATAGCGACGAAAAAGCCCAACTTATTGTGCCAGGGATGGGCAGCAATCACTGCGCCGGTCTTGTAAGAACATCAATAGAAAGATTGCCGGGCATAGAGGACATTAAAACTAATATTGCCAGTCATCAGGTGGATGTCTCCTTTGACCCATCCCAATCAAGTCTGGAAAAAATACGACTTGCGGTAGAGAACGCGGGTTATGACGTTGCTTCGGCACAGCTGTTATCGGGTAGTGCTATTAAAAAGATAACACTCACAGTTCCGGGTATGGGGAGTAACCACTGTGCCGGTCTGGTGCGTACATCGCTTGAGCGTTTATCAGGCATAACAGCGATTGAAACCAATATTGCCCATCATCAGGTCAGCGTGAGTTTCGATCCCGAAGAAACAAATAGCTCGATCTTAAGAGAAACTGTGGAAAAGGCCGGGTATGACGTGGCGAGTGTGGAAAGCTCAGCAAGCGATTCACACAAGGTGGCTGAGGCGGCGGAAGAACAGTATCTGGATCAAGCCTGGAAAAACCTCTGGTTTGCAGCGATACCCACAACGCTCATTATGCTGTTGATGATCCCGGAAATGTTCTGGCAGCCCATTCCGGGTTATCTGGTGATCGTGGCGGTGTTGGCTTTTCCTGTCGTATTTTTCAAAGGCGGACGTTCTACACACAGATCCGCATGGCGCTCTTTAAAAAATCGTACCGCCAATATGGATGTGCTGATCTCCCTGGGCAGTATGCCCCCGTATCTCATCGGCTTGATCGGGTTTGTCTATCCCATGACCTCCTTGCTTGAGTTCAATAATCAACGGGCGAGTTGGAACTTATTCTCGATAAGGAGATAAATGTATGCGTGTCATGACACTTCAAGCGCCAATGGGCTTCGACCATATCACCGAGGAAGAGCGTGACATCCCCTCTCCTGGAGCGGGTGAGATATTAGTACGTATTCACGCAAGCTCACTCAATTATCACGATTATCTGGTAGCTCGTGGGATGCAGCGGCATTCCGAGGGGCTGGTGCTAATGTCAGATGGATCGGGCGAAGTGATTGAAGTAGGTGAGGGTATCACCGAGTTTAGTGTGGGTGACCACGTCATCAGTACGTTCTTTCCCGATTGGCTATCTGGCGATCCCGACGCTCGGTTTAGCGGTGTGGCTGGAGGTAGTATGGCTGCGGTTCCAGGCGACACTATCGATGGGTTTGCTGCAGAGTACGTTGCGAAGCCTGCTACGTCTTTTACTAAGGCGCCTCAGGGATACACGCACCCAGAAGCCGCAACTTTAGTTTGTGCAGGTCTTACAGCTTGGAGAGGGTTGATTGTCGAAGGACAAGTTAAGCAGGGTGATACGGTTCTCGTGCAGGGCACCGGAGGTGTTTCTATCTTTGCACTTCAGTTTGCAAAGGCTGCCGGCGCAACAGTCATTGCCACATCGTCCTCCAACGAAAAACTTGAGCGCCTCAAAGCAATGGGTGCTGATCACGTTATCAACTACAAAGAGACGCCTGACTGGGGCGTTGAGGCACGAAAGTTGACTGGTGGCCTTGGTGTCGATCATGTCATTGAGATTGGCGGCGCCGGAACACTCACACAGTCGATCATGGCGACACGAATGGGTGGCCATATTGCACTCATTGGCGTGGTTGCAGGATTCACTGGCGAAGTACCTGTTGCGGCAATCTTCGCATCGCAGCTTCGCATTACGGGTATTACCGTGGGAACACGTGCGCAGCAGGAGGATATGGTTCGCGCCATAGACGCCTCCGGCATGAAGCCGATCGTGGATAAAATTTTCCCCCTAGAGGGGTTAGCCGACGCATTCCGCTACCAGGAGACGGGTCAGCACTTTGGGAAGATCTGCCTCGAGTTCTAACTACCTCATTAAATTCGCATCGGACTCGGTCTCTGGGTAAAGTGGCAAAATTAGGCGCAACCCAAGGATATAAAAATGAGCACGGGCGTTTACATACTCGGTGGTAGCCAAACTGACTTCTCTCGCAACTGGGCCCGCGAAGATCTCGAGGTCTACAACATGTTCGCCGAGGTCCTTCGCGATGCTGTAGTGGACGCCGCGATAGAGCCCGCCCAAATCGAAGTAGGTCATGTCGGAAACTTTGTGGCGGACTTATTTGCAGGGCAGGGATTGATAGGTGGTTTCTTTGGGCAGGTTTACCCTGAGCTTGCCATGCTTCCCACATCGCGACATGAAGCCGCGTGCGCTTCGGGTTCGATGGCCATTTTGGGTGCCATGCGAGATATCGAAGCGGGGCACTACAACACGGCTTGTGTGTTGGGCCTTGAGCTCATGCGTAACGTCGATGGCAAGACGGGTGCCGAGTATCTTGGCGCAGCAACTTGGAAGGGTCACGAAGCACAGACATGCGATTTCCCTTGGCCCTTCATGTTTGACCTGATTACGCGCGAATACGATATGCGGCACGGTATTCGCGATGAGCACCTTACCCGAATAGCCGAGATCAATTTTGCTAACGCGAAGTTAAACCCCAATGCTCAAACCCGCGGATGGCAGTTTGCTGAGGGGAGTTTTGGCTCCGATGAAATGTTGAACCCGGTTATCGAAGGGCGCGTGCGTAAGCTCGACTGCGGACAAATAACCGACGGTGCGGCTTGCATTATTTTGGCAAACGAGGATGTTGCGAGGGCCCATGCTGAAAAACAGGGTCTAAAGCTGTCGGATATTCCACGCATTAAAGGCTGGGGACATCGCTCCGCACCAATCTCACTGGATACCAAATTGGAAAGCTCACGAGGCAGTGGGATTATCTTCCCGCATGCAGCAAAAACCATGAGCGACGCGCTTGATCGTGCAGGCATGGATTCAATTACCGCCGTCGATGGTCTGGAAACTCACGATTGTTTCACCGTCACCGAGTATATGGCGATTGATCATTCGGGCTTAACCGCGCCAGGTGAAAGCTGGAAGGCGATCGAGGAAGGGCGTATCGCGCTTGATGGTGATTTCCCGATAAACCCGAGCGGTGGATTGATTGGACT
>CBFIHK010000001.1:0-86519 GCA_965662305.1 Luminiphilus sp. | reverse complement strand
CAAATTGTGCCAGAGCCAACTTTGTACACAGGTCTGCCTATCCCTGTTTTCAGCCCAGGAAAAGTTGCTCGCGTCGAGACTCCTGAAGGTTCAGTCATGCGCATTAACTACGCGACAAATAACATCCAATCAGAAGAACATACCGGCGCCAACGTGCCACTATTTGCCAATGCTGAGGGCAATACAGTGCTGAGCCCCTTCATGCGCCAGCGCGAAATTTATCAAGCAATGATGCAATACCTGGAGTTGTAACCATGACCTTAAGAACAATAGACGGAAAAGAAGTCTCGAAAATCTGCCTAGGAACCATGACCTGGGGTCAGCAGAACACTGAAGCCGAGGCGCATGAGCAAATTTCCTATGCCTTGGATCGTGGGATCAACATGCTTGACGCAGCCGAGATGTATCCGGTTCCTCCACGAGCAGAGACACAGGGACGTACCGAGGAATATATCGGCACGTGGTTTAAAAAGACCGGATTACGCGACAAATACATACTTGCCACCAAAGCGGCGGGCCCCAACCCCGAGTTCCACTACTTGAGAGGTGGCCCCCGTTTCACACGAGAGCAGCTCATGGAAGCGGTCGATGGTTCACTTCGACGGCTTCAGACGGATTGCATCGATCTTTATCAACTTCACTGGCCCGATCGCTACACGAACTTCTTCGGGCAGCGCGGTTATTTTCACCGCGAACAGCCAGAGACTCCGATTGATGAGACGTTGCGCGCACTGCAAGAACTCGTTGCCGCGGGAAAAATCAAAACAGTCGGTCTTTCAAACGAGACGCCCTGGGGGACAATGAAGTTTTTAGAGCTGGCTGATCGCGAGGGCTTACCCCGAGTCGAGAGTATTCAAAACCCCTACGGCCTGCTTAATCGGACTTATGAAATTGCCATGGCGGAAGTATCTCACCGCGAAGATGTGGGGCTGCTCGCCTACTCACCACTGGGTATGGGGCTATTAACCGGTAAGTATCGCCACGGTGCCAGACCCGAGGGCTCGCGTATGGCCGTCTTCGAGCGCTTTACGCGCTATGACGGTGCGGAGACACTCGAGGCCACTGAGCAATACCTGCAGCTAGCTGACGAGCACGGCTTAAACCCAACGCACATGGCACTCGCCTTCGTAAATACGCGTCCATTCGTGCTCTCAAACATCATCGGTGCGACTACTATGGAACAGCTGAAGATGAATATCGACAGCCTCGACGTGACGCTTTCCAAAGATGTATTAAAGGGCATTGAGGCAATTCAACAACGACTGCCAAATCCTGCGCCCTGACAAACCATCCGGTCGGAAATACCCTCTCACGAGAATGTTTCCGACCACCACACGACCAAACAAGCAAAAGCATTATGGTGCGCTCTTATTGAGCACACTTTAGTCGCTATCCTACCGATCTTTGGGGATTGAACTTGTGGGGTTCGCGGTGGTGAGCACGCCGAGGGGATGACCCCACCAAACCTGCGCCAGGCCCCAATAAACTTGGCTCTGATAACCGTTGGCTCTAAAGAGTAACGCCCGACCCACTGGGCTAGATATTGACCCAGCTGTTTCTAGCGCGAACTCTGAACTGTGTTTCGCGCCATCTGAGCACCACACTATCAGGCAGTATTTCGATTACCGTGAACGCACCAACCCGCTGACGCTCTTTAACAGTCTTTCCATTGAGGGTGACCGAAGAGCTACCAGCAGGATCGTAACGATGCTCACTGTAAATCAGCGACGGAATGTCGTCTTTGATCTGTTGTGACAGTGTCTCAAGCAAGGGCTCGGAACTGTCTACCAGCGGTTTGACACCCAACTTCTCCTGCGCAGCGGCAAGTATGTCTGCAAAATCGATTGGGCGTGCGTCATCAACCCCCTCAGGGTCAGAACCTGCGACTTTCCCCTTGACCGGCTCGCCTTCCAGAACATCGGGGCGCCCCGTGGCGGGACTACTAGCATTGGTTCCTTTCGACTGTTGAGCGACAGCCCCTACACTACCTGAGGCCCCAGATTCGTTAGGCACACCGTTTTGACTTACCTCGTCATTGAGCGCCTGATAGATAGCACGGAGTTCGTCTTTACTGTTGACTGGTGGCGCTAATAGCGATCCCTTCCGAACGGCGGGTGACGAAGATTTTGTAACAACTGAGCGGTTAGGCTGCTCGAGTTCGGGCGGGGACGTAAACGTCCCTTTCGCTCCTACAACCTGCGTCCGCGTTGCGGGATTCTCAACTGAGGACTGTCTTAAATCGCTTTGCGTCGATACGGTTGTTGCCGATCCGTCCGCTTTGGGTAGCGACACTCGCTGTCTTTCAGCTAGCTGTTCTATCCCTTGAAAGACAGAGCCAGGTGTCTCAGCAACCTCAGACGAGGGAAGGTTGGAGCTATCTGTCGCAGGGAGTCCTGACGAGGCTGAGGCACGCGGCTCGGGCTCTGAGGGCCAGATCACAGTCAACATCACAGTGATGACAAGCACGACAACGACAAGCCCTCCAACTATCTGTAATTTCGAGAAACGCGGCTCAGGCTCCGGTACGTAGTGCACTGTCTCGACTGTCGGGACGTCCGAGGTCTTTGTTTGACCCTCTTTTGACCGTTTCATTGCCTCGAGAATCATCGACATCAGCGTTGATTCCCTTGATAACTGCTCCCCGCTGAGTCTTGCCTTTCCCACAACGAACTGCGTTCCAATGCACGCTGTGACGTCAATCCGATACCAAGTCGATCGTTGAGCCTGAGAATCGTTTGCTCCCCTACGACCCCATCAGCAGCAATCCCCGCGCTTGTTTGAAAAAGCTGAACCCTTGCCTTCAATGCAGGCCCGAAGGACGCAACTGTAGGTGCTTCCATCCCATCGAGCGTTGCAAACATTTGAGCAATCACATTTACCACAGGCGAGGTGCTACCTAGCCCTACACTGCCGGTCCATCCTTGCGGAGCTTGCCAAAGATACTGAATACTACCTGTCCAGGCCTCAGCCAGTTCGGCCAGTGGTACTTCGATGACCCCTTGGCGGGTCCAAGTGAAGGCCGTGCTCTCTCCAAACGCCAGCACAAGCGAGGCGGCTGCAAATTTGTCCTTGGTTACCATGTCGAGCAGCACCGGCCGATTAAGGCTCATAACATCATTCCAGACGTTTACGGATTGCTTTGAGCAGCTTAGGCCTGTGATTTTAGGTGGTGGGCATACTGTCGATGGCACCGGCGTGTTGCTCGCCACCTGCCAAAATCGCTCGTTAGCCTCTTGAATTTGCAACTCCCAGACTGGGGCCGCTGGTGTGATACCTAGTCCCAAGGCGGTACTGACTTGTGGTTTACCAGCCCCCCCACCGTTAACGCCTGCATTAAGCTCGTTAGCGAGCACGTTTCGGGGAATCACACCCGATTGCTGTGACGTTGGGGTGCTGCGATCTCCGAGCGAACCATTGCCAGTATCCGACAGACGAGCGTCAATTCCGTTGGGGAGATCAGAGGCGGGACCACGTGCCAAGGCGTTGCTTTCGGCGACATCCGACTGACTCACCCAATAACCCGCTGCGGCACTCGCCGCTGCGACAAGGAGAACAAGCAACACACGCTTACCTTCGCTGTCCTGTACGGATGGTGCAGCTGCCTTCTCACCAAATACTTCCGCTGCCGCTTCGGCGATTAATCTCTTATTGACTCTACTGCGCTGCTGACCGTAAGCGCCGAGGAGCGCTCTGTCACAGAGCACATTGATCAAACGCGGGATACCGCGGGTCAGACTGTGAATTTGCTTGACCGCAGCCGACTCAAAAAGACTGACACTACCCCGGAGGCCAGCAACCTCTAACCGATGCCTAATGTAGGCCGTTGTCTCTTGTAAGTTCAGCGGCTGTAAATTGTACCGCGCGGTAATGCGCTGATTTAACTGCCGCAACTCGGGACGCGACAGCTTGTCTGTGAGCTCAGGCTGGCCTATCAGAATAATCTGGAGCAGTTTCTCATCGTTAGTCTCCAAATTTGTCAAAAGACGAATCTGCTCTAGCACATCAAAATCCAGATGCTGAGCCTCGTCAATCATCAATACGGTCTTGCGACCACGCTCATGATTATCGAGTAAATAGTGATGTAGCGCGTCGGTGAGCGCTTTAAGACTCTCGGTGCCCTTCGGATAGTCTATCTTGAGCTCATCACAAGCGGTCGCCAAGAGCTCAACCGCGCTGAGTGCCGGATTGAGGATAATCGCCAAGTCAGTGGTGTCGGGCAACTGCTCCAACAAACAACGGTTAACGGTTGTTTTACCCGTACCAACCTCTCCGGTCAGCAAAATAAACCCTCCGCCACCGCTTACACCGTAGAGCAAGTGAGCCAGCGCATCCCTGTGCCGCTGACTCATAAACAAGTAGCGCGGATTCACGGCAATAGAGAACGGCGCCTCACTAAGTCCGAAGTGTTGGTGATACATAGATGCTCACTACTTGCTGGTTGACGACATTATGCACGGGCAAAATCGTAATGAACACGAGGAATCATATCGCGTTTGCTTGCTGGAAAAAAAAACATACTGTAAGTTCAAATCCGCAAAATTTACGTCTGTCATCATCGACAGCCAATCCAGCGTTATTTGGAGACCCACATGGCCGTACCAGCAATTCTCAAAGACAACCTGTCGATCCCTGTGATTGGCTCACCGCTGTTCATCATCTCAAATCCCGATCTTGTGATCGCGCAATGCAAAGCGGGCGTGATTGGTTCCTTCCCTGCGCTCAACGCGCGCCCAGAGCCCGTCCTTGAAGAATGGCTAGATCGCATTACTTCTGAACTCAAAGATCACGACAAGAACAATCCCGACAAGAAGGCAGCGCCGTTTGCGGTTAACCAGATCGTTCACGGTTCGAACGCGCGACTCAAGCACGACATGGATATGTGCGAAAAATACGAAGTGCCTGTCATCATTACGTCTCTTGGTGCAAAGCAGTGGGTTAACGATCAGGTCCACGGCTGGGGTGGTATCGTGCTTCACGACATCATTAATAACCGCTTCGCGAAAAGTGCTATCAGCAAAGGTGCCGATGGTCTCATTGCTGTTGCAGCGGGTGCGGGTGGCCACGCAGGACAGCTCTCGCCGTTCGCCTTGATTCAGGAAATTCGCGAGTGGTTTGATGGCCCGCTTCTTCTATCAGGCTCTATGGCAACGGGTGACTCAGTCCTTGCTGCTCAGGCCATGGGCGCAGACATGGGCTACATTGGCTCTGCCTTTATCGCAACCGAAGAGGCAAACGCGGACGAGGGCTATAAGCAGGCCATCGTTGACTGCGGCGCCGACGATATTGTCTACAGCAACCTGTTCACCGGTGTTCACGGCAACTACTTAAAGCCTTCCATTGAGAACGCAGGTCTCGACCCTAACAACCTTCCAGAGAGCGACCCAACCAAAATGGACTTTGGCTCAGGCGGCAACACAGACGCAAAAGCATGGAAGGACATCTGGGGCTCTGGCCAAGGTATCGGGGCGGTAAAAGCGCGCGAGACTGCAGGTGAGTACATCGCCACATTGGTAGAGCAATATAACGCAGCCAAAGCACGGATCCTTTAAGTATGAGTGACGACCGCGCAAAGATCCCACGCTCTCGCGAGGACGATTACAGCCCAGAAATCATCGCTGAACGCCAGGCGTTCATCGAAGCTCAGACCGGTGCCAAGCTAAATCACACCAAACAGTTCTCTTACGATCCGCACGTTATGTCGGGTAATATCGAGAATATTTGGGGTGTGTCGCAGATACCGATCGGTATCGCCGGTCCGTTATTAGTCGACGGTGAGTACGCCAAGGGAGAATTCTTCGTGCCCATGGCGACGGTTGAAGGCACCATGCTTGCAAGCTACAACCGCGGCATGAAGGTGATTCGTGAGTCAGGTGGTGTAAAAACAACGGTTTCTGCTGAGTCTATGCAGCGTGCACCGCTCTTCATCTTCAATGACGCCCGCGAGGCTCGTGATTTCCAACTCTGGCTACGAGCGAACTTCGAGGCTATCAAAGAACAGGCTGAAAGCACGACGTCAGTAGGTAAGCTTCTTGAGATCGAGAACTACCACACCCACAACTTTGTTGCATGCCGGTTCGACTACTCAACCGGTGATGCTGCCGGTCAGAACATGACCAGCCGCGCCACGTTCTTTGCCTGTGAGTGGATTCGCAAAAACTACCCCGGTGCGCTTAAGAATTACATGCTGTCGGGTAACTGGGACACCGAGAAAAAGACCTCTGCAGTGAATATGCTCAAGGGACGTGGCCGACGCGTGACCGCTGAAGTCACAATCCCCCGTAAGGTATTGATGGACAACCTCCGCATTACGCCCGAGCAGATGCAGTACGGTTATCAAATTACAACGCTATCTGCGCTGACGACCTCAAGCTCAAACAACGCCAGCCACCCGGCGAACGGCTTGGCCGCGTTGTATGCAGCCACGGGCCAGGACCTCGCCAACATTGGTGAGTCCAACCAATGCACCGTTTACCAGCGCATGACACGCGAGGGCGATCACTATTTTTCAATCACACTACCCTCGATCATCATGGCCAGCTACGGCGGTGGTACCAACCTGCCGACACAGCGTGAATGCCTTGAGATGATGGATTGCTTTGGCAAAGACCGGGCCCTGAAGCTTTGTGAGATTGCTGCTGGCTTAGTAGTCGCCGGTGAACTATCACTCGCTGCAGCAACACGAGTAGACAAGGCAACCCGCACAAACGAGTGGGTTGACGCGCACGAGCGCCTCGGGAGAAATCGGTAATACTCAACTCTACGGTGGTAAAAAAACGCCCTGTTGTGATTATATTCCGACAGGGCTTTTTTTTGGACTGACGACTATGACGACATCGTATTCGCGACGTAGACAGCTCGGCATGACGCTGATGGAGCTCCTGATTGTTGTCGCCATTGTCGGCATCCTAGCGGCGATAGCGGGGCCAGCGTGGAACGATCAGGTGTTAAAAGCGCGACGAGCGGATGCAAGGAACACGCTTCTGTCGGCGCAGATACAGCAAGAGCAGTACCGAGCAAACAATTTAACCTACGCAACGAGTATGAGCGCCTTGGGCTTAGGCGCCTACGATTCGGATAGTCGCGATTATTACGATGTGGAAGTGGCCTCTGCAGACGCAAACGGCTTTCTTTTAACGGCAACGCCAAACGGCAATCAAGCCAACGACACGGCATGCAACATCTTTGCAATCAGACAGACGGGCCCCGAATACACTGGCTATGCCGGCGCAGCTTGCTGGTAAGGTAAGCCCATCCGTTTTAAGTGCCGTTAGAGCGCTAACTTCGCAACTACCGTCACCTTGACCTCATCACTCCCAAGTGATTTGAGGTGCACTGCTACAAGCGTTTCGACCTCCATTACCGTTACTAGTAAGCCCAATATTAATCACCGCCTTCGACGTTGCCCCGGAGACCGTGAAATCCACCGCAACCGTTTGATTACTGCTGCTGTGTGAACGATTCCCGGTACAAATCTTTTGCGAGGGATTGATAGTAACCGAGGCGCTTGTGTTGGTAAGTGAGCATTCAGGGATGGTGTTGGGCAAACTTCCCGAGGAAGGCGTAAAGGTGCAGGAGCCCGAGGTAGCGACAAAGTTGCCATTTCCTGAGTGTTTAACGCCAGCAACACTGATGGTGTAACTCGCTGCAACTTCGTCCTCGCCATTGATAGTAATTGTCAGCGTGGCCGTATCTGTACCACCCTGTCCATCGCTCAGCGTATACGTGTAAACGTCGGTTAACGTCTGCCCCGTATTCAGCGCCTGAACCGTCACGTTAGCGTTATCGAGGGTGTACTCCCATGTACCGTTACTCGACCACGTCAACGCACCATAGCTGTTACCGCCCGAAACCGCTGTGACCGATAAGCTGCCGCCATCCGAGTCACTGTCGTTATCCAGCACATTGCCCGTGGTTACCTGCGTACCGTCTTCAGTCACCGAACCCGTATCAGCCGAAGCCGTCGGATTCTGATTTGCTGCAATAGCCGAGGCAGTGACCGTACAGTCATCGGTGACAGCGGCCGTGGTATACGTAGAGCCAACCAGTGAACCTCCACAAGTGCCACCCGCTGTTAAATTGGAATACCCCCCAGTGGTCGTCAGGCTAAATGACGGTGTCGCACCATATTCGACAATAGCTGAGGACGGCGATATGGTGGTGCCGGCTCCAGCTGACGTCGATACTGTGTATTCAATTGCGGTGGCTGAGGCCGTTACCGTACAGTCTTCGTTGATTGCACCTGTGCTATATGGGCTACCTCCCGCAATACCATTACAACCAAGCAAAGATAGACTTTCATACCCCTGGCTCAGACTTGCACTGCAAGTCGTGGAAGAGCCGGCGGTTACAGTTAAATCATTGCACGACAAAGAAGCGACGCCAGTGCCGGCAGACGTACCGACTGTGTAAGTAATCTCGTCTGCAAGTACCGTAACGGTGCAGTCAGCAGTGATTGCGCCCGTTGTATAGGTGCTCCCAGCTAACGATCCACCACACCCTGAAACCGTCGGATTTTCATAGCCAGAAGTAACACCGACAGTAAAAGTGGTTGTATTACCGCTGACAACTTGCGCAGACGAAGGACTAATCGTCGCCCCTGACCCCACAGACGTAGAAACTGTGAATGTTGAGGAATTCTCGTTACCACCGGTGTCAGCGTCCAACACATTTTGGATGCTTTGAAATGTATCGCTGGCCGTTGCACTCCCCGCCAGGGTGAATGATTGCGTCTTGTTTTCGCCATCAAGAAAAGGGTTTCCCCAGCTCACGGTAACAACGACGCTGTCTGAGCTGCCGGAAGGGGTCACACCAACGCCGCTGACACTGAACGATGTATTACGTGAATTTGTCTGCATGCCACTCAGCTGTGAGCTGATGTAGGTCACGTCAGGTTTGAAGTGTGCAATTTCTACTGCTGCGGCACCAAAATTGGTGCTACTCACGACGGTCGATGACTCAGTGCCAAGCTGGGAGGAAGACGATGTGAGATACACTGTACCGGCAACAGAAGTTGACAAAATAGCAGCCGCCACCAGCGTCTCAACCAAGCCAAGGCCCGACTCCCCGGCTTGTGTAGGGTGATGCCTCACAAAGGTATTCCCGCGACAACCTTCTCAATATCGTCCACTGAGCCGAAACTCCAATACTTACTTCGAGCCCCCTCAAGTGTCCTTTCAGCAACCGCGCCTTGCGTCTTCCGAGAGAGGTAAATTACCGAGACTGACTTTACTTCGTTGAAAAACTGGGATTCATTGAGTTCTAGATTTAAATTGAATCGAGTGCTTGGCCGACTCAGCTCAAGCTCATTGGCAACGCTCTGCCACGAGGTTGTATCAGCATTGAAATAGCCAGCCTCCATTGCGGAACTTAATATCTTAGCGGCCTCGAGTTTCTCCGCGCTCAAAGCTCGCTCTGACGCCGAGACTGCGTACAAGCGCAGACCACCAACGACAAGGGTTGACAATATAAAGGCGGCAATTAGCACTTCAGTAACGCCAATTCCACGTTGTACGCTTGCGTTTTCCATGAGATCAGGCGACTCCCTAGACGCCAAAAACGTCAGTCCCAACGATGACATAGCCCATACTTTGGTGCTACAGCGGATCCCCGTGCTCCGTGACATCGTTCACAAAATTACCGCACGATGCCAAATTTCCACCAGAGCGTACGTTAAGAGGCGTCCACATCGGTCCAAGTTCCGGGTATCACTTTTACATTTGATGCGAAGTCTGTTTCATCGAAGGCTATTTGATTCTCGGAAGAGAACCCACTATTGCTGTCGCTACCCTCGATATAAGCTGCTTCGACAACATCGTTCGCGTTCCACTTATTGATGCTATTCCCCGCACCATTAACGCCATTGATGATCAGTGCACCCTTTATTTGTTGGGCTCCGGAACCCTGCATGCTGCAATTCGAACCCTGGCTAAAAACAATACCCACAATTTCCGTATTTGCCGGGAGCGATGGGCACTGTTCAAGTATCAAAATTATCGGACTCGAGGGCGAACCATAATTGGATAGCGCCTGACTGCCGCTCTCTATCCAATGAAGATTGTCGGAGTTGGAGGCATCGGCAAGTGTCCTCATCTCACTCTGGCTGATATTGAAAATCGTGTCCCAAAGATCGCCTGACGTCGACAAGTCAGCATAAATCGGCTCTGTGCAACTATTACCCGGGCCCTTGTTAAGCTTACCGTAACTACTGCCGTTGCAAGAGGAAGAGACCGAGGCATCTGTCCCACAGCTGGCCGGAATCTGAATGGAGTTTGTGCCTGTAGGCCGAGTGCCATCGTCGCGCACTGCATTGATCTCAGGGGTGCCGTTTATCGTATTGAAGCAACCCGCAAGTGCCACGGGGTTATCGAGTGCCGTTGTCAGTAGGAGAGACTGCTCTGCAATCCACTGAGACACTGTCTGAGAGCCCAATGAATTTGAAGCTCGTGCAAAAGCCCGGACTTCATCTCCACTACCCTGCACAAACCAAAACTCTGAAGCATAGGTCCTGTCAGTGCTGTCGCCGCCCTGCGCTGCTGCGATCACAATATCCGAAACTCCATCGTCCGCACTGGTGTAGGTCACGGATGTGCCCCCGGAGTACGTCGGCGTATTGGACTGATACCACACCAGTGCCTGTGCCATCACCTGCTCCGCCGCGTAGAACGCTTCGGTGTTCGACTGCTCCTGCACAGACAATCGGATTACGTCCTGTGTTGCAACCGTCATTGTTCTACTTGCGAGCAAAGATAAGAGCCCAAGGATCGTAACGATAACGATCGTGTAGTAGCCAGCTTGTCTGTCGTGAATTGGCGTCATCATGGATAACTCCTTGAGATCAAAACACTGTTTCTGGGCGAAACAAATAGTTCCGCATACAACTGTCCATCAGGCTGTGTCCCGTCGGCAGCAGGCACACACAGATCGTCAGTATTTTCAGTGTACGCACATACTTCCACTTTATAGAGGCGCTCGATGCGGCACGATATGGAATCGCCACAAGCAGATGTGTTCGTTTCGCAGCCGTCTACGGCAAACTCGCAGCCTTGATCAGAATCAAAATAGGTCTCGCCAACCTGTGTAAAAACTAATCGATCAACATATAAATCCTGTAGCGATGTGATTGCGTTCCAACCAGTAGACACGCCAGAGTCACCGCATTCGGATGCAACCGGCGCGGTTGCGCTGGGCGCGTCATATTGATCGGGATGAATTGTTGATACTGCCTCTACAACACCTGCTTGTAACCTCAATCCAATGCGGTAGTGCAATACCGTCTGACCCGGAGACAATGAGCCATCTCCAGCTCGACATGCGTTGAAAAGATTATTGTCGTTTCCTCCGCAAACATGCTGACGACCGTAGCTAAACAAAGCACATGACTGCGTACTTACATCTACCGCAGGATAGGTGCCTTCAGTGCCCGCACCGCCGGAACCGACCGTAGAGCCCAAATAATTAGCAAGCTGTGCCGGATTTCCCCGATAGCCTGCACGGCGCAACTCGCTAACCGCAGCGGTTGTTAGCGCAGTAAACTGTTCCTGCGCGCGCGTGGCCTTTTGTACAGAGATTCCAGCGCCAAAGGTGGTTGTGAAATAGGTTGTGCCGGCAAGAGCGATAAAACTGCCGATAGCGATAGCCACCAACAGCTCAACGAGGCTCAGACCTAGCTGCCGCATGACGCGTATCCAAGGCTGGAGTTGGAGCAGACCGAGATCAGCCCTAGTAGATTTCTGCTAACGACTGCAGAGGTGCTACCAATCATAAGCGATATCTCGCCATCCGCATCTGAATCAAGCCCGCGAACGGAGGTGAAGACAATGTCTGTTTTACCGTCGCCATCAGAATCACCGAAGTCAGATACCTGCATCGCAATCTCACCTGTGAGGTCAGAACTGGTTCGAGAAAGCAGAGTTCCATTTAGATCATTTGTCACAGTGTAACTCCACACAGAAGAGTCTCCAGAGTCGACTGTTAATTCAACCACTGAACTACCCCTTGCGCCCTGCGACTCGGCGCTCGTTCTCGCTAACCTCATATCTGAGACCAAAAGCTCAACGGCGTTTCGCAGCCGCTGGCGTTCGAGACTGCCTGAAAAAATGGGGAGTGCAATTGCAGCCAGAACTGAGATCAGCGCCACGACGACCATCGCCTCGGTCATTGTGAAACCTTTTGTTTTAGGCTTTGTTTTACGCTGAGCAATCAGCATGTTTCTAACCTTCACCATGCTTTTCGTCGTCAATTAACGTCTGCATTAGAGAATAACCTCGGTTTAGGTAAAAAAACACCGGACAAAAAACCTAATCAAGAACGACTGAAGTTTCGTATCATGAGTACAAAATTAATCGGTGTAAGTATGAAGTACGTTATAAAAGTCCTTTTGGGTATGGGTATGCTATGGAGCTCGTTAGTCGTTGCCGAGGTCGGGACCAACGTTGTCGTCGTATCGCCCCCCGTAGAGGCTCCAAACTGGACCCTTCCTGCCATACAAAATGCTGACGGCGACATCTCGATGTCTGACTTTCGGGGAAAGATCACGTACGTCGATTTTTGGGCCTCGTGGTGCGGGCCCTGCAGGCTGAGCCTCCCTGCTCTGAATGCGCTTAATTCAGAATTTGCAGAGGATCCCGTTCAATTCCTGGCCATCAGCATTGATGTAGTCGAGGAAGACGCCTGGGATTTTCTAAAGCGGTACTCGGTTGATTATCCCGTTGTTATCGATACCGAAGGCGATATTGCTCGGACCTTCGCTGTTGATGGCATGCCATCAGGCTATCTTATCGATGAACTGGGACGCGTTAGAGAAATACACATCGGTTTCAAGCGAGGTGATGAGCTAAAACTCGCCGACAGCATCAAAAAAATGCTTGCTGAAATGGACGCGAGTTGAGCAAGCGAAGTTTTTAATCTCTGTTGTGTCTAGCATTAGCTAACACCAGCCACCGGAATCTTCTATGACGAAAGAAACGCTCTACTATGATGGCGCATGCCCGCTGTGCGCGCGAGAAATGAAGCACCTCGCCAAACTGAAGCGCGAGAGCCTTGATCTTGTCGATATCCATGGCCTTGAAGTAAGCGATGAGATGCCAACTAAAGAGGACCTGCTACTGAATCTGCACCTTAAACGCGGTGACGAATGGGTTGTCGGGGCCGACGCGAATGTAGCTGCCTGGCAGCACACTCGCTTTGGCGCACTCTGGGCCTGGTTACGTTGGCCGGTGATCAAGCAGATCGTCGACCCTGTCTATGCGTTTTGGGCGAAACGGCGCTACGAGGGGCTGTACGGCGAGCTTACTGCGAAGCCAGAGCTCACGGACCATCGAGCTGCGGAATGATCCTTCAAAAAGCAGAACTCGAGGCTCTGCCTCAACGTCAGCGTGCCGCCTTAATCAATAGCATTCCTGGCTACAAGCCGGTGGTTCTGGTTGGCACCGCAAGCGGTGGCGCGCAGACCAACCTCTCCGTTATTAACTCGTGTTTTCACATTGGTGCAGCCCCGGCGCTGCTCGGAATGATTATCCGCCCTGCCCCTCAGGGCACAGAGCGGCACACACTGGAAAATATACTCGAGACGGGCTGGTACACCTTTAACGCGATGACGCTCAATATGACTCAGCGCGGCCATCAAACATCAGCACGTTTTGCGCGCGAGCAGTCTGAATTTGTAGAATGCGGTTTTGACCCTCTCTGGCGATCACCAGTTGAGGCACCTTTTGTCGCAGAATCCCCACTCAAAATCGGACTCAAACTCGTGGAGCACCATCCACTTCAAATAAACGGCACTCAGCTTCTTATTGGCTCGGTAGAGACCCTTGAATTTGACGAGACAGCCCACCGCGAGGACGGCACTCTTGATTTGCATACACTTGGCCTTGTTGCTGCGGCAGGACTCGACGCGTATCACACGGTCGATACAGGACAGCGCTATACCTACGCAAAACCTGATCACCTTCCAAAAGCATTGTAAAACAGCGGGATATTTTCAATCCTGATATCGCTCCCGTGAACTTTCTTGGGTACCCTCTTGTCTACGAGAAGAACGCGGGGGTAAACCAATGTCAGAAGCGCAATCAGACTCAAAAGTTCAGCCCATTATTTTGGGCATTATTGTCGCTCTGTTACTAGCGACATTAATGTTCATCCTCGCAACAGGGGACTACGGTGAGTCCACGCCCATGGAGGACGTGGCTGTGGTACAGCCAGTTGAAATAGTTGAACCTGTCATTGTTGAGGCAGAGCCAGAGCCAGAACTGGTACCGGTATTTGTCCCTGAGGCCGTTGAGCCTCCACCACCAGCAGTCACGGAGGAGACCGCCGACGACTATGCCCGGGAAATTGTCGATTCACTCAATGGTGGCAAAGCTCTGAAGCAATTCGTTGCTGGCAACTATGTCGTTGAACGTACTGTGGCTATTGTCGACGCACTTCGGCGAGGCGAGGTCCCTTATAAGTTACTGCCCGTTGGAAAACCCGCAAGCGCTTTCCCTATTTCAGATGATGGCCTGCGCGTGACCATGGACCCTGCAGGATTTTCGCGCTACGACGGCTTTGCAAACTGGGTAAATAGTCTGGATATAGACGCTACCGTGGCCGCTTTTAACGACTATGAATTGCTCGCCACTGCCGCCCTATCGAACATGGGGATAAGCGACTTTGACATCCGAGGCGCTGCGCTTGCGGCAACAACACAGATAATAGCCACCCCCAGCTTACCCGCGGATGCCGAACTCATGCGCAATGAAGCCAACTGGATGTACATGGACCCCGAACTCGAGTCACTGACAGCACTTCAAAAACAAGTCCTCCGCATGGGTCCAGAGAACGCAGAACTCGTTCAGCAAAAAGCACGTGAATTGCGCGGCGCCCTTCTCGCAGATGGCACCTGAGTAAGACCAACATACTCTGTCACACGTGCTTGCGCGCCAGGACTCATATCGGACGCTGACGTTCTTGGTCTACGCTGACCCAAAAATTTACTTTTCGCTCGAGGTGTCCAATAAGTGTATAAAGTGCGAGGGCGCAAATCCGCGTGATGCCATAAACCGTCCGCGTTTGGCGCGTTCTTTTTGCTTTAAGTGCCACTCTTCTGGCATTGCTTTAGCGCCAAACTTGCGGTCAAACACCTCTTCGGCAACAGCAAACCAATCGACACCATCGGGGAAGGCATCCGCCAAGGCAACGTCGGGGTCGCAGCCTTTTTGCCGAAGCTGATGCGCTACTTTCGAGGGGCCGCTGCCTCGATTCACCAGCTGGCGAGCCATTGATGCTGCGTAGCGCTCATCGCTCAACAAACCTTCACTTATCAGCTGGTCAACCACATCATGGATGAAATCATCGCCGTCTAGGCGCTTGCCAAATCGACGCTTGAGTTTGGTGACGATCTCCTGCGAGGAATGCTCACGCCTCGCGAGTAAATCCATACCCGCTAAGCGAATATCCGACGACGTTACCTCCACCGCAGTTTTTACTCAGCAGTGGCTTCTTCAGCCGGTTTGGCGGGAGCTTCGGGCTTATCGGATGGGATGTTCATTGTTTGGCGGCGAATTTCGCCTTCGATCTCATCCGCAATGGCGGGATTCTCATCGAGGAACTTCGCCGCATTGGCTTTACCTTGTCCGATCTTGTCGCCTTTGTAAGCGTACCAGGCGCCTGATTTGTCGACGAGATTCAGCTTCACACCCCAATCGAGCACTTCACCCATATGGTAAATACCGGCACCGTACATAATTTGGAACTCAGCCTGCTTGAACGGTGGCGATACCTTGTTTTTTACCACCTTAACGCGCGTCTCGTTACCGACAATCTCATCGCCTTCTTTGATCGCGCCAATGCGACGGATATCAAGACGTACCGAGGAATAGAATTTAAGCGCATTACCGCCCGTTGTTGTCTCAGGGCTACCAAACATGACCCCAATTTTCATACGAATCTGGTTGATGAAGATGACGAGGCAGTTCGTCTGCTTAATCGCACCCGTCAACTTACGCATTGCTTGGCTCAACAGACGCGCCTGCAGACCCACGTGCGAGTCCCCCATGTCACCCTCGATCTCAGCCTTGGGCGTCAACGCCGCGACAGAGTCAACGACCAGCACGTCGACAGCGCCGGACCGAACCAGCATCTCTGCCACCTCAAGCGCCTGCTCACCAGTATCAGGCTGAGACACGATAAGATCATCCATTTGCACGCCCAGTTTCTCGGCGTACTGCGGATCTAATGCGTGCTCTGCGTCCACAAATGCGGCTGTTCCACCCATCTTCTGGGCCTCTGCAATGACTTGCAGTGTCAGCGTGGTTTTACCAGAGGATTCAGGTCCGTAAATTTCAACAATACGGCCACGTGGGAGGCCACCAATGCCTAAGGCAATATCAAGACCCAAAGACCCTGTCGAGATCGCGGGGATAGCAACGCGCTCCTGATCACCCATGCGCATGACAGTACCCTTACCAAACTGACGCTCGATTTGGGCCAGTGCCGCGTCTAATGCTTTTTGCTTGTTAGGATCCATGAGTTTCTCCCTGTGGCATGCTCTGATGCCGGTTGTGATGCCATCAAAAAATACTGTATATATAATCAGTGTTTTGCTGTGTGATTGCAATTGAGTTTAGAACGAAAAAGAAAAAAATAAACGTCCCTGCCAAGCACCTGTCGTCATAAGCGACAGTGTTGCCTAGGGACAATACAGCATCAGCACAAATGGGCTTGTCGGGACCGCAACACCCTGTGGAGGTGGCAAAGGTGGTTTGTTAAGCACATAGGCCGGGCTCGCGTTACCGTGCATTTCTCTCATCGGTGAAGACGCAGCTATTTTAAAGCCAACCATAATAATGCTAGCTCACATCAGTGGCTTCGCTTCCGCGTCCACACTTAACATGACGGCCGTAATATCATCTGTTTGGGCAACATCACCCGCATGCGCTTGCACAGCATGTAGCAGTCTATCTAGGGTTGATTCTGGCTGTTGCGCAGAACCGTCTTTTAAGGCCGAAATCAAACGCTCATAACCGAAGGCAGCACCCGCGCTATCCAAAGCATCAGTCACTCCATCGGTATACACCAGTAATGAATCGCCTGCTCTTAGAGACAGAACCGTTACCGGATAAGCTAGGTCCTGCATCACACCAAGCGCAGGAGCCCGTGTAACGGGAATCTCGATTAAATCGCCCTCCTCGGGTAGGAGAATGGGTGACTCGTGTCCTGCCGACGCGATTTCAAGTGTTAGTGACCACGGGTCCCAAATCGCATAGACAACCGTCACGAACAAAAGCATGGGATTTTGAGTACATAGCTGATTATTGGCTTCGGCGAGACATTGCCCAGGGTCGCTTCGCGTGACAGCCACATTTCTAATTAATGTGCGTGCAATGGCCATGAAAAAGGCCGCGGGCACACCTTTGCCACTGACGTCGCCAATGACAATCCCGAGCCGACCATCCGTTAGCTCGAAAAGATCATAAAAATCCCCACCTACCTCGAGGGCTGGAATCATTCGAGCCGCGCCCGATGAGTGTCTGATGCCGGGGAAGCCGCTGGGTAAAATTGCCTTTTGTAACTCTCGCGCAAGCTCCAACTGTGATGCTAATAAGGTCTGCGCACTACTTTGACTCATTCTTTTTCACCTTATTGCGATCACTTACGCTTTGAATGAGCGGATGCTCGGTGTTTATGCGGCAAATTACGATGACGAGTGTACCTGAGATACGTTTGATCCCCGAAAACTTAAAATAAAGTCCCTTCGTTCAAGCGACCTCCACGAATAACATGCGACTCCAGTTTGTTACCTGTATTATTCGTGTTTCCGTTAGGCACGAATAAGGGTAACAACGGTGCTGAAACAGCTCCAAAGCCTGCACACGCTTACCTACAAATCTGATGATGATCGTGAGATGCGTCGGGTAAAGCTGCTACTGGTTTGGCTCGCTGTGGCGCTCATTCCAATCACCATAACAATGGGCAGCGTGTTTTGGAGCCTAGGCTTGTGGGTTCAGGGCTTTATCCCAATGAGCTACGCTGCCATCTCAGCAATATTGCTCGCGCATTTTATCCACACGAAAAACGAGGCTCCCATGCGCTGGGGCCAGATGATTATGATCATGCTCCTTCCAACAACGCTTATGTGGATGCTCGGGGGATTTAGCGCAGGTAGCGCCATGATGATTTGGTCGGTACTCCCTCCTGTCGCGGCTCTGGTCTACGCGAGATTTAAAAGAGCCAGGTATTGGTTTGGCGGCTTCATTGGGCTGCTACTGCTCTCGGCCTTCATTGATGAGCGCGTACAATCGCTCGCCTTCGATTTGCCTTCCTGGGTAAACCCACTGTTCTTCGTTATGAACATCGGCTTCGTGATGGCCGCACTTTTCATCTTATTTGCGAGGACGATCAGTGAAGAGCGTCAGAGCTTTCGAGAATTAGACGAGAAACGAGAACGACTTGAGGCAATGCAGGGTGACCTCATCATCGCTAAAGATGAGGCGGAGGCTGGAAGTCGCGCAAAAAGTCAGTTTTTAGCCAACATTAGTCACGAAATAAGAACACCGATGAATGCGATCATCGGCCTATCGGAACTCACACTCAGAAGTGACCTCAATCCAAAGCAACAAGATTATCTGACTAAAATATATTTATCCGCGAACAACATGCTGCAGATCATCAATGATCTTCTCGACTATTCCAAAGTCGAGGCCGGAAAAATGCAGCTCGAGCACTCGGAGATTGATCTAGAACGCGTATTGGCAGACCTGGCCACGATCATGGCGGCAGACGTCGAACGTAAAGGGCTTGAGCTTCTTTTCGATGTATCGCCGGAGGTGCCGACGAGGGTGATGGGCGACTCGCTCAGGTTGGGACAAGTGCTGCTAAACCTGACAGGGAATGCGAAGAAATTCACCTCCGAAGGGGATATTGTGGTGCGTTTAACCTGCTTGGAGCAGAGTGATTCGCACGTGCTGGCTCGATTCGCGGTGAAAGACACCGGGATCGGTATCTCACAGGATCAGCAAGCGAATTTGTTTCAGCCCTTTGCTCAGGGCGAGGCAGGTACGACCCGGAAGTTTGGTGGCACAGGGCTCGGACTTGCCATCTGTAAACAACTTGTCGATCTCATGGGTGGCCGTATTGGATTGACCAGTGAGCCCGGTAAGGGAAGTGAGTTCTTTTTCGAGGTTCCCTTCGAATTAGCCTCAGCTAAATCCGAAAAGCTGGTGGCTCACGAAGGCCCTCTGCTGGGTACCAAAGTCTTAGTGGTCGACGACAACGAAAACGCCCTTGAAATCATCTCGAGTCAACTCGAGTACTTTGGCTTAGCTGTCAGTAAAGCGAGCAATGCAGCGGAAGCTGAAGCGCTGGTCAAAACAGCGGATAGAACCGCGCCCTATCAAATAGCGTTAATTGACTACCGTATGCCGGAAGTGGACGGCTTAACGCTTGCAAATAGGCTGGTTTCCGATCTTGACCTCAATACAACACCGAAACTTATTCTGGTTACTGCTGCGACGCGTCTGTTTGATGATGAGCCTGAAGAATTGACTCAGCACATTGACGCAGTGCTGACAAAACCCCTGAATCCGTCGCTACTTTTTGACACTCTGATTAACGTCGTCAGTGGTAGACCCATGCAAGCTGGCAAAACAGGCATTGCGGTCTACGATGAGAGTACGTTGGCGCCAATCAAGGGCGCCAAAATATTGCTCGTTGAAGACAATGAACTCAACCAGCAGGTAGCTATCGATTTACTCGAGCTGGGCGCATTCCACATAGACGTCGCTGAGAATGGACTTGAAGCCATCGCAATGGTTGAGAAAACGCGGTACGACTGCGTGCTCATGGATATTCACATGCCCGAGATGGACGGCTACACCGCCACCAGATTCATCAGAAATGAGCTGAAGTTCGAGTCCCTTCCCATTTTGGCCATGACGGCCAATGTTTTAGAGGCCGACGTGAGAGAAGCCTTTGCAGCTGGTATGAATGTGCACATTGGCAAACCCATAGAGCCGGCAAAGCTATTTGATGCATTGCTTAAATGGATACCGGCGGGCACACGACTCCCCTACAGCCCGCCAAGTAAACGCATAGTCGACGAATTCACGTTGCCTGTGAAACTGACTGGCGTCGATATGGGAAAGGCGCTGCTGCACGCAAATGGTAGGCGGGACCTGCTCGCCAATTTGTTAATTGATTTCTCGCGAGATTTCTCTGACGTCCCTGCAAGAATCCAGCAGCTCGTAGCTCACGCTGACACGGTAAACGGTCATCGGCTCGCGCATTCTGCCAAGGGGATATTGGGGACCCTGGGAGCAACCTCCCTTCAGGCACAGGCGCAAGCTTTTGAACAGAATTTCAAAGACCGAGACTATGTTCAAATTATGGCACACCTTCCACAGTTCAGCAGTGATTATGAAAAGCTGATCTGTGAAATCCACGTCTGGCACCAATCGAGTGCCAGTAGTGAACAAGAGAGTGCCTCTGAGGTTCCTGGCAAAAATATCGATATTGCGAGCAGTTTAGAGCGGCTCAAAGGTCACCTTGAGAACTTCAGTCCTTCCGCAAAAGAGGAAGCTTTGTTACTAGCACAAGCGTTGCCGAGTGAATCGACTTTAACAGCGCTTCTGCTCGATAGCTTGGCTAATTTTGACTTCGATAAAGCTATGCAATATTTGGAAACGCTCCAAGACCGAGTCATCACTGGAAACCTTTCCAATGGCTAAGCCTCGTGTGTTGGTAGTTGATGATGATCCCATAAATCTCAAGACCCTGATCGGTCTGCTTGAGCAAGAGTTCGAGCTTGCGGCGGCAATCAATGGAAAAGTAGGTCTTCAGGCAGCGGAGCGAACGGTACCGGACCTCATATTACTCGATATCACCATGCCGGATATGGATGGGTATGCGGTGTTAAAGGAGCTAAAGCAGCGAAAGGTCACACGTGATATACCCGTCATTTTTATCACCGGACTGAACTCGGCTGAGGACGAGGCGAAGGGCCTTGAGCATGGTGCTTCGGACTATATTTCCAAGCCTTTTAATCCGACTGTGGTTAAAGCGCGCGTCAATACGCACCTCCGACTAAAGCAACAAGCAGATCAGCTAGCGCTCAACGCCATTCAGGACGGTCTGACCCATGTCGCCAATCGCCAACACATCGAGACGCTCATTAATCGGGCGATAGAGGAAGGAGCTAGCGCCGCTCGACGGATGGGGCTTTTAATGATCGACATTGATCAATTCAAACGTTTCAACCAGATATACGGTAGCGATTACGGCGACGCGACCCTTAAGGTTATTTCACGGTTACTCCAAAATAAGCTGGCAACCCTTGTTGACGAGAAAGAAACCCAGACAGGTGATGCAACCATAAGGAAAAACAGCGCGCTGGGAAGGTTCGAGGGCGACAGCTTTTTGATGTTGCTGTCGCAAGCGGATGAGCAAACGCTTGCCTCACTGGCGGCTGATATCCAAATTGCCATCAGCGACCTCCGAATTCCAAATGAAGCCTCAAAACACCAAGAGCAACTCACAGTGAGCCAAGGTTACGTCAGGGTCGTTCCTGACATTGGCACCCGAGCGGAGCAGTTACTAGAGTACACCCATCTCGCAGTATCAGCGGCCAAACGACATGGCGGCAATCGCGTTATCGTGCAGCAACCCTCTGAGCGGATTTACTGGGACCGAGAATCCCTATAACTCACGCGCAAAATACGGCAAAAATAGGCCTGCACCTACTTATCGTCGCCAAAAATACCGACAACCTTGGTGCCAGACGAGTCAATACTCGCCCGATACATCCCTGGCGTATTAAAAGTGAGCGCCACATTGCCCTCCCTGTCGACAGCAATAATGCCGCCGTCACCACCGGCGTTAACCAGCGTTTTGTGGACTACCTCATCAGCGGCCTGCCGAAGGGTCTCGCCTGCGAGTTCCATCCGAGCACATATATCTCGAGCGACTGTATGCCGAATAAAGTATTCGCCATGACCCGTTGCCGATACGGCACAGGAGTCGTTGTTAGCATAAGTACCGGCACCAATAACGGGCGCATCACCAATGCGTCCCCAGCGCTTGCCAGTCATACCGCCAGTCGATGTACCGGCCACTAGATTGCCCTCGCGATCAAGCACTGCCACACCTACGGTTCCGTATTTGTAATCTGGCTTAGTCGCAATACCTGCCTGTCGCGTGCGTTTGTAGGCCTCAAGGGACTGTCGCCGACGCTCAGTATCAAAATAACCCTCAGGCACCGACTCAAAACCTTGTTCCGTCGCAAAGCGCTCAGCACCCTCTGAAGCCAACATCACGTGCGGCGAGTGCTCCATAACAGCACGCGCCAAAGCAATGGGCGATTTAACGGTTTTAACGCCCGCAACCGCGCCTGCATCAAGTTCCAGACCGTGCATAATCGACGCGTCGAGCTCGTGATGACCCTCCCACGTATAGACCGCGCCACGACCTGCGTTGAACAGCGTCGAGTCTTCCATGCGCTGTATGATGTTGACCACAACATCCAGCCCCGAATTGCCTGCCCTCAGCTGGCGGTAACCCGCTTCAATCGCCTCATCCAGAAAGTTTCGATATTCAAGCGCCTGCTCATCCGTCATACGTGCGCGCTCGATCGTGCCTGCACCTCCGTGCAATGCTATCGCCACTTTGTGCTCATCGGCGCTGACCTGTAGCGCAAAGGCGGCAATGAAAAAGCTCCAAAGCCAGGTCTTCATGAGCCATCATTCCTAAACACCGAGCCAGCCTTCATTACAAAATTGGGGCGCTCTAAAACCGTCACGTCCTCGAGCGGGTTGTTATCAAAGGCAACAATATCTGCGTGAAAACCCGGAGCAATCTGCCCCAGCTCGTCCTCCACCCTGAGGAGTTTTGCTGCATTCACCGTAGCAGCTTGGATGGTTTCCATGATTGGCATACCCGCTTCAGCCATAAACCTAAACTCTTTCCCGTTTGCGCCGTGCGGTGAAACACCGGCATCCGTACCAAAAGCGATTTTTACGCCCGCTTTGTAAGCCGCACCAAAGGTATCCTGAATCTGCGGACCAATGGCCGCGGCCTTGGGACGAACGACGGCGGGTAACTTGTCGTCGAGTTCTGCAAGGTCACCAACCCACTTACCCGCTGAAATCGTAGGGACGTACCATGTGCCCTGCTTACGCATGAGACGCATCGCCTCGTTATCCATGTAGGTACCGTGTTCCACTGAATCGACCCCTGCTCGGATAGCGCGCTTCATTCCGGTTGCGCCATGCGCATGTACAGCCACAACAAAATCATAATCTTTGGCCGCACTGACCACAGCCTCAAGCTCTTCGTCCGTGAACTGCGGGTTATCCCCACTCTTAGCCAGTGAGAGAACGCCACCGGTTACCGTGAGCTTTACCACATCGCTTCCGTCTTTGTAACGCTGCCGCACGGCTTTATAGGCGTCATCAGCACCATTGATGACACCCTGCTTTGGACCGGGATCGCCCCGCAAATCTGCTCGGATACCGTTTGTGGGATCGGCGTGTCCGCCTGTAGTAGCCATGGCTTTACCTGCGGCGAAAATACGAGGCCCGTCGACATACCCCTTCGCGATCGCATTTCTCAGCGCAAAGATAGCTTGAATATCACCAGCGCCAAGATCGCGTACTGTTGTAAAACCCGCATCCAGGGTTCGCTTGGCGTAAATACTTGAGCGCAACGCAATATCAGCGGAGTTCATAAAGAACTCCTCTGAGTAGCTCGCGGGAGGATTGAGTTCACCGTCCAAGTGCACGTGCATATCCATAAATCCGGGCGATACATAGGAGTCGCTAAGATCAATGATCTCGTCGTCCTCTCCACCTATGAAACCGGACTCTACGCCAGTCACCCGACCTGCCTCGATCACAACCGACTGCTTCGCGAGCAGCTTGCCAGCTGCCGTATCAAAAAGATGACCGGCGTGGATCACCGTTGCGGCGGAAACAAGGGGTGCCGTCGCGGAACCAATAACAAGGAAGAAAGCGCATTTCAGCGCACGTAATCTGAGCATGACATAACCACTTATTGCTGTAATTTTAAGCGACGATAGCGATTATCGGCTCAGATGACCAGAAGCATTCAGCAGACTTTCGTCTCCGTTTGTGTGCTCTAAGAAAACCTTGTCGATATCGCCTTTCGGGATTCAAAGCAGCCGCCTTTTGACCTATTCTCTCGCTTTGCGTTTTTGGCCCTACAGGCGTTCATGTCCTCAGCATCAGATACAAGCCAGCATACACCGATGATGCGCCAGTTCTTGGCGATCAAGGCGGAGCACCCTGATGAGTTGCTGTTTTACCGGATGGGCGATTTTTATGAGCTTTTTTACCAAGACGCAGAGATCGCAGCGCCCGTTTTAGACATCACCCTGACCTCACGCGGTAAATCCGCAGGCGAGCCAATTCCAATGGCGGGTGTCCCGTTTCATGCGGCGGAAAGCTATCTAGCCAGATTGGTGCGCGCCGGTTTCTCTGTCGCAATAGCTGAGCAAATTGGTGATCCTGCTGAATCTAAGGGGCCTGTTGAGCGCAAAGTCGTGCGCATTGTCACACCGGGCACCTTAACGGACGAATCGCTTCTCGACGCCAGCGGTGACTCGCTTATTGTCTCCGTCTATCGGCAGCAAATGGACTGCGGTGTCGCCTGGATGGACGTGAGCAGTGGCCGCTTTTTAGTGTCCGAGATGTCGGGTGAGGAAGCACTCGCAGCAGAACTTCAACGACTATCTCCCGCCGAGGTGCTTGTTGCAGAAGATGCGACATTGCCCGCACTCGGTGATCACGTTGCTGTAAGGCGTCTTGCGGCTTGGCAATTCGATGAGGAGAGCGCGCGTCGGGCGCTCAACCAGCAGTTTCAAACCCGTGATTTAAGCGGATTTGGCTGTGAGGATCTCGTGCTTGCGGTATCCGCCGCAGGCGCTTTGCTCGACTATGTTAAAGACACACAGCGTAATGAGTTGCCGCACCTGGTTGCGATCCGACATGAGCGACAAAGCGATGCCGTCGTGTTAGACGCGGCAACGCGTCGAAACCTCGAGATCGACAAGAATGTTCATGGTAACGAGGACAACACACTGTTCTCTGTCTACAACTCCACTGTTACGGCCATGGGCACTCGCCATTTAAAGCGTTGGCTGCATCGCCCCGTCCGTATCCGCAACGAGCTGGAAGCACGCCTTGAGGCCGTTGAAGTGCTCAAGAGCAATTACTGCTACGAGGGCACTCGACAGCATCTCAAGCCTATTTCAGATATGGAGCGCATCCTTGCGCGCGTTGCGCTGCGCTCAGCACGGCCGCGCGACCTTACCCGCCTACGGGATAGTTTGTGGGTGCTACCCGCTTTGATTGCCGCGGTACCCCGCGTATCTCAGAAGCTCGACGCACTCATAGCTGACATTGGTGATTACCCCGCTTTGTGCGAACTGTTAAGTAAAGCGCTCATCGAATCACCGCCCGTTGTGATTCGGGACGGTGGTGTCCTCGCCCCAGGCTACGACGAGGAACTCGACGAACTTCGCGGCATTAGCGAAAACGCCGGGGAGTACCTCGTCGATATTGAGCGGCGTGAGCGAGAGGCCACAGGTCTCTCGACGTTAAAAGTGGGTTATAACCGGGTTCACGGCTACTACATCGAAATCAGCCGTCAACAATCAGAGCAAGCGCCTGATACCTATCAGCGTCGCCAAACGCTCAAGAATGTAGAGCGGTTCATAACGCCTGAGCTAAAGCAGTTCGAGGACAAAGCGCTGTCAAGCCGAAGCCGCGCATTGGCGCGCGAGAAACACTTATACGATGCTCTGGTTGAGCGTGTAGCCGAGGATCTCATTGCGCTGCAGAGAACGTCCAATGCGCTTTGTGATCTCGATGTGCTCGCGTGCTTTGCGGAACGCGCTGACGCGCTAACGCTGACCCGTCCCAACTTTAGTGACGACGTGCAATTGGATATCACGGGTGGTCGACACCCTGTCGTTGAGCAAGTGAGCGATCGCCCCTTCATCGCAAACAACACCCTGCTTAACGAGAGCCGGCGCATGCTGCTGATTACAGGCCCAAACATGGGCGGTAAATCGACCTACATGCGGCAAAACGCACTGATTACACTACTGGCGCACTGCGGTGCCTTCGTGCCGGCACAGGGCGCCACCCTATCAATGGTTGACCGTATCTTCACGCGCATCGGGTCTTCTGATGACTTGGCAAGCGGCCTATCGACCTTCATGGTCGAGATGACAGAGACTGCCAATATCCTACACAACGCAACCGACCGCAGTTTGGTGTTGATGGATGAAGTGGGTCGTGGAACAAGCACCTTCGATGGGCTGAGTATTGCCTGGGCCGCAGCTGTTGCCTTAGCTGAAAGGGTCAGATCATTGACCTTTTTTGCAACGCACTATTTCGAGCTCACCGCATTACCCGAAGATCATTCAGCCATGGCAAATGTTCACCTTGATGCCACCGAACATGAAGACCATGTTGTGTTCATGCATCATATTCAAGAGGGCCCCGCTAATCGCAGTTTCGGGCTAGAAGTTGCTAAACTAGCGGGCGTGCCAAATGGCGTTCTGCTTCACGCGCGGCAAAAACTCTCTGAGTTGGAAAGCCAACAGGTTTCGCAGCCTGGCGCGCCATCGAGCGGACAAGCGGATTTGTTTTCAACGCCTGTAAAGAAGAGCCCAGCTCTGGATGTGTTGTCCGAGATAGATCCTGATCAGATGACACCTAAAGAGGCACTGGATGCGCTTTATACACTGAAAACTTTACTAGACACTTAGATCGACTTATTATTTTGACACTCACCGCAGTAAATAACTGAAAAAGCGGGTATTGGGGGAGTACTATGACATTCGTCGTTGGCGAAGACTGCATTAAATGTAAGCACACAGACTGTGTAGAAGTGTGCCCGGTAGACTGCTTTTACGAGGGCCCTAACTTCCTTGTAATACATCCTGATGAGTGCATTGATTGTGCGCTTTGCGAGCCCGAGTGTCCTATTGATGCGATCTTCTCGGAAGATGAGCTTCCTGCTGATCAAGAAAATTTCCTTGAGCTCAACGCGGAGCTTGCGGAGATTTGGCCCAATATCACTGAGAAAAAAGACGCACCTGCCGATGCAGCGGACTGGGAAGGAAAACCCGGGAAGCTCGCACTGCTTGAGCGTTAAGCCACACATTAGCCGCTTCGAATAACATCATTCATCCGGTGGTCATCCTCAGTGCCACCGGATTTCTTGCGCGTGTGCACCCCACTTGGCAAAAAAGCTATTCGGGTATGGAGCGCAGGGGAACTAGCGCTTGGGTAGCAGCGTCAGTGGATCGACAGGTTTACCGAGTCGACGCAGTTCAAAATGGAGTTTGACGGAGTTGGTTCCGCTGCTACCCATTGTTGCAAGTTGCTGCCCGGCCTTCACCACGCTCCCCTCTGATACGAGCAACCGCTCGTTATGTCCGTAGGCACTGAGATAGGTATCGTTGTGTTTCACAATGATCAACGAGCCGTAACCTGTGACGCCCGCACCCGCATAAACAACCTTACCTGCGGCTGTTGCAGTGACCGGGTCGCCCCGACTGCCTGCGATATCGATACCTTTGTGCACGTTAGACGCGAAGGTTCTAACCACCTTACCTTTGGAGGGCCACTGCCAACGAGATACGGAACGATTGGGTGCAACTGACTTTGAAGAAGATACTTGCTTTGGGGGTTGAGCCTTCTTCGCTGCATTGGTTACTTGATTAGTAGATTTTGTTGCCTTTCCAGAGGTCGCCTTTGACGTCGCAGACGAGCCTTTGGTTTTAGACGGAGTGGCACCACTCTTTGCCGCCCCCCTCGCGTCCGATGTCTTTGAGGCCATGCGCGATGGTCCGGAGGGAGATTTCGAAGTTTGAAGAACTTGCCCGACGTTAATCGTGAAAGGCTCTAAAATACGGTTAAGTGCCGCAAGCTCGCGGTAGTCCATGCCCAAGCGGAACGCAATTGCATAGAGCGTATCACCACGTTTCACCGTGTAAGGTTTTCCAATAGAAAGTTTAGGTCCGTAATCCGGCTTACCCACTGTGACGCTTTTTGCTTCATTTGCCGAAGCGTTGCGCGGCGTCGTTTCCCACGGCTTTAAATCGCGCGGCGCTGTGCCGGAGCAAGCGATCAAGAAAAACAGGGGAAACGCAACGAATATGTGCTTGTGATAACACATCGCGCCACTATCCCTTAGGAGCCGTCCTGCCGACGGGCCAAGACGGCAAGCAGTCGAACCACAACGATGCCCACAATGAAGCCCAAAAGGCTCAGCAGCAACATAGGATCCGCCACCTGCTCCGCGTAGTGCCCAGGAGTGACAGGAAGCGTCTGCACAGCACGCATCTCGCCATGACGATCAAGCACACTCGTCACTGTAACCTGCCAAGGCCAGAGGATGATTAATGACCCCGCGAGAAAGCCGAAGAGCGTAGCCATCGTGGGTTGCTCTGCCACCAGTAAAAGACGCTGAAGCAATCGAGAGAATACCAATAGCCCCGCACCACAGCCGAGGCCAAATAGCGCAAGCGTCGATACCTCAAACTCGACAATCGCACTGATAACAGGTTGGTACATACCCATTAACAAAAGTAAGAAACTGCCCGATATCCCTGGCAATATCATCGCGCAAACCGCCACGCTGCCCGCGATGAAAATACCCCAAGAAGTAATAGGCAACTGAACAGCTTGGGTTAACCCCACGAACATAGCGACGATAATACCGATTAGAAAAAGCGACCATTCCCTAATCGACCACTGCCGGTAATTCTCAATAATCAATGATACTGCGCTTGCCAGAACGAGCCCCGAAAAGGCGGACCAGATGGGTAATGGATAATGTTTAAGCGACCAATCCAAAATCGTTGCTAAACTCGCCACCGCCGTTGCAATACCGGCAGCCAGAGCCAGAAGAAACTGACCGTCAACAGCCTTCCAGGCCTCCAAGACTCTTCCGCGCAAGAGCAACTTCATGACACCAGGACCAACATTTGCGATTGCTGAAATTAGTCGCGTGTAGATGCCGGTGATGAGTGCGATGGTGCCTCCCGAGACCCCCGGAACAAGGTCTGCAGCTCCCATCGCAATGCCTCGTAAATAGATACCAAGCCAGGGTAGGTTCATGTCTGAACACCCTCGAGCATGGGAACAAAAAAGACGTCCTCGATGACGGTCTCCTCGAAACCTTCGGGGGTCGCGGCAACCTGAATTAATTTTTGTGAACTCCCTCCAACCGGTAACAGGAGAATACCGCCCGGTGCCAACTGGCTCAGAAGGTTTTCCGGGACTTTCTCTGGAGCCGCAGCGCCCAGAATGACGTCAAACGGGGCAAATTCGTCCCACCCCTCAAAGCCATCTCCATGTTTACAGCGCACATTTCTTGCCTTGAGTGTCCTGAGCCTCTGACGGGCCTTGTTTAACAGAGGCTTGATTCGCTCGATGGAATAAACCTCGGACGCAAGGCGAGCAAGAACGGCGCTCTGGTAGCCAGAGCCCGTACCCAATTCAAGTACTTTGCCCAGTTTACCTGTCTGCAGAGCCAACTCGGTCATTCTCGCAACGATGTACGGTTGACTCAGCGTCTGATTAAAGCCTATTGGTAGAGCCGTATCTTCGTAGGCACGATGAGCTAGGGCCTCATCGACAAAGAGATGCCGCGGTACTTCGCCTATCGCATCGAGTACTGTCTGATTTGTAATACCTTGTGTCTTCAGGCGATCAAGCAACCGCATTCGCGTTCGTTGCGAGGTCATACCAATGCCACGAAGATCGGTCACGTTCCCGCCATCTCACAAAGAAGCGCCACTGCATGAACTGCAATGCCCTCCTCGCGTCCCGCAAACCCCAACTTTTCAGTTGTTGTCGCCTTAACGTTGCAACTTGACGGCGCCGTTTGGAGATCCTCCGCAATATTACTTCGCATCATTTCAACGTAATCCGCAAGCTTAGGGCGCTGAGCGACGATAGTGATATCAACATTACCAATCTCAAACCCTTGATCGCGCATATGGTGGACGACTTTTCTCAGCAAAACTCGACTATCGACGCCCTTTAAGGCCGGGTCGTTGTCAGGAAAATGTCGCCCAATATCACCAAGACCCAAGGCACCGAGAATCGCGTCGCTGAGCGCATGCAACACCACATCACCATCCGAATGTGCAACGAGGCCATAATCATGCGCAATGGTTTCACCACCGAGGACAATAAACTCGCCCTCGCCAAAGGCGTGAACGTCATAGCCATGACCAATTCTCATACGTCCAGTCATACAATTGACTCCTCACTCAACCGACGAAGAATAATCTCCGCAAACTCGAGATCAGTGGGCAGCGTTACCTTAATATTTGTTGCAGGTCCTTCAAGAATCGAAACCGGGTAGCCAGCGAGTTCCATCGCCATTGACTCGTCAGTGATTGCAGTACCGGCCGCCAACGCCTCTGAAAGCGCAGACTGCAATTCTCCCAATCTGAACATCTGCGGTGTTTGCGCGCGCCAGATCACGCTTCGATCAATTGTTTCAGTAATCCTATTGTCATCAGAGATGCGTTTGAGTGTATCTACCGAGGCTTGCGCCATTACCGCGCCCACTCCCTCAGTAAGGCATGATGTAATAAGCGAGTGCAATGAACTAACGGAGAGGCAGGGCCGAGCTGCGTCATGCACCAACACCCAGTCCTGATCACTTGCTTGCCCAGCAATTGCCTGCAAACCTGAGAGCACGGAATCTGCACGCTCCGCGCCGCCTAACGCTGTCGAGACACGAGGATCAGAGAGACTTGGAATGGTATCGGCGCGACGATCCGCCGGATCAAGTACAACGAAGACGCCACGAATATCGGGACAGGCCAGCAGCGCCCGCAGCGTGTGTTCAAGAATCGGTAAGCCGTTAAGCTTGAGATACTGCTTTGGCACCTCAGCTGCCATGCGACGACCACTCCCTGCCGCCGGCACCACCGCCCAAATACTACTCACGGCGACTTTCCCTCATTATTGTCATCAACAAAGAGGATGAACTCCTCACCCTCCCGCACCAGACCCAAATCCTCTCTCGCTACAGCTTCCAGCATTTCTTCGCCTTCCTGCAACTCAACCACACGATTTGCTATTGCCTCGTTTCTGTCTTTTAGGCGCAGGTTTTCCTCGCTGTCACTGACCACTTGAGACTCAAGTGAGCGACGTTCGGTGATACCACCCTCCCCTAACCATAGCCTGTACTGAAGCAGCACTAACAGACCCAGTAGCGCCAGCAGCAGGGGTCGCTGCACTTAGGCGCCTCGCTCCAGCTCAGCGCGGCCGCGATACGGGGCTGTCATACCGAGCTCTGCCTCTATTCGGAGCAACCGGTTGTACTTAGCGACTCGATCAGAGCGGCAAAGCGAGCCTGTCTTAATTTGACCGGCACCGGTACCGACCGCCAGATCGGCAATTGTGGCATCCTCAGTCTCACCACTGCGGTGAGATATAACCGCCGTAAAACCAGCCTCTTGCGCCATTTTGATAGCATCCAAGGTCTCACTGAGCGAGCCAATCTGGTTGAACTTGATCAAAATTGAATTTCCAATGCTTTCATCAATGCCACGCTTCAAAATACGCGTGTTGGTAACAAATAAATCGTCACCAACCAGTTGCACTTTATCGCCCAGCTTGCGCGTCAGGTAGGCCCAGCCCGCCCAGTCGGATTCGTCCAATCCATCTTCAATGGAAACGATTGGGTGTGACCCCACTAACTCGGCAAGATAATCCGCGAACCCTTCGCTCGAGAAAGCCCGCCCTTCACCCGACAACTGATATTCACCATCACGATAAAATTCAGAAGCGGCACAATCGAGAGCGAGCGTAATATCATCACCAAGCGAGTACCCTGCTTTAGCTACCGCTTCAGCAATGACTTCCAAAGCGGCCGCATTCGACGGCAGATCAGGAGCGAAACCACCCTCATCACCCACTGACGTTGCCAAACCACGTGCGCCGAGAACCTTCTTTAGGTGGTGAAAAATCTCCGCACCCACTCTCAGCGCTTCCGAAAATGACTTAGCACCCACAGGTTGAATCATGAATTCCTGAATATCGACGTTATTATCGGCGTGCTCGCCTCCATTCAGAATATTCATCATAGGTACTGGCATAGTCAGCTGATGAGTACCCGCTAGATTTGCAATATGCTGATACAAAGGGGTTTTGGAGGATTGCGCAGCAGCACGAGCTGTCGCGAGCGAGACTGCCAAAATGGCGTTAGCCCCAAATTTAGCCTTATTATCCGTTCCATCGGCCTCGATCATTCGCTGATCAACGCCTCGCTGGTCCATGGCATCGTGTCCCAAGAGACACTCTCGAATGGGGCCATTCACGTTGGCAACCGCGGACAAAACACCTTTACCCAAGTAGCGATCCGGATCTCCATCACGAAGTTCCAGCGCCTCTCTTGAACCGGTGCTCGCACCCGATGGCGCGTAAGCGGTGCCCACAGTATCGTCATCCAGCGTGACCTCAGCCATAACGGTGGGATTCCCTCGGGAATCCATAACCTCAAAAGCGCGGACGTCTACAATTTCGCTCACTCATTACTCCAACTAATGTCAATTAATGTCTAATTTAGGCAGTGACTTCACTAGGTCGTCTACCGCTTTAACCTGCTCTAGAAAAGGCTTTAGTTGCGCGAGCGGGAGAGCACTCGGCCCGTCACATAAAGCGTTGGATGGGTCCGGATGTGACTCTAAGAATAAACCTGCTAGCCCCGTAGCCATCCCCGCTCGGGCCAACTCCACTACCTGCGAGCGACGCCCTCCTGAAGCGGCGTCGCCGGGGTCTCTGCGCTGCAAGGCATGTGTCACATCGAAGATTACCGGAACCTCGTTCGTCACTTTGCGCATAACGCCAAAGCCAAGCATATCGACCACTAAGTTATCGTAACCAAAATTACTTCCCCGCTCGCATAACATTAAACGGTCATTGCCGCACTCGCGGAACTTATGAACGATATTGTTCATCTGCTCGGGGCTCAAAAACTGAGGTTTTTTTATATTAATTACTGCCCCTGTTTCCGCCATGGCGCGCACAAGATCAGTTTGCCGCGCTAAAAATGCGGGTAGCTGAATAATATCAACTACGCTCGCCGCAGGTGCTGCCTCCTCTGGGCTGTGCACGTCGGTGATAACAGGCAGGCCCGTTGCTTTCTTCACAGCCTCGAATATGCGCAGGCCCGCCTCGAGTCCGGGTCCCCGAAACGAGTTGATAGAAGAACGGTTCGCCTTGTCGTAAGAAGCCTTGAACACTAGTGGTATTGCCAACTGTTGGCATACCTCCTTGTAGACACCTGCAACATCTACCGCAAATTGCTCTGACTCGAGCACATTGACGCCACCCACAAGTACAAAGGGTTTGTCGTTAGCGAACTCGATACCCGCCGCAGAAACTGTCCTAAAACTCACTTAGACTGCACCGCTACAGCTGCATCAATAAAACTAGAGAAGAGTGGATGACCACCTCTAGGCCTCGAGGTGAACTCTGGATGGAACTGACAGGCAACGAACCATGGATGGTCAGAGAGCTCAATCATCTCCACCAAGCCCTGATCCTGCGACCAGCCAGATATCACCATACCCTTGGCCTCGAGTTCAGGAACGAGCGTGTTGTTCACCTCGTAACGATGGCGATGACGCTCGCGAATGACATCACTTCCGTAGATATTTCGCGTCTTTGTGTCATCCACAAGATAGCAAGGTTGCGACCCAAGCCGCATGGTCCCGCCGAGGTCTGAATGTTCATCCCTCACTTCGATACTCCCCTCCTCAGTTTGCCATTCTGTGATGAGGCCAATTACGGGGTAAGGAGTGTTTATATCCATTTCAGTCGAGTGGGCGTCAGCCATTCCGCAGACATTACGCGCAAATTCAATCATTGCCATGTGCATACCTAGGCAAATGCCGAGGTAGGGGATTTTCTTTTCTCGAGCGTAGGTTACGGCGGAAATCTTACCTTCGATGCCGCGGTCTCCAAATCCACCAGGAACCAAAATTGCATCCAAGCTATCGAGTACACCAATACCTTGCGTCTCCAAATCCTCGGCGTCGATGTATTCAATGTCGACCTGAGTGTTGGTCTGGAGACCAGCATGACCTAACGCCTCGTTGAGTGACTTATAAGCGTCCACAAGATCGGTGTATTTACCTACCATCCCCACCTTCACCGTGGCTCGCCTCGGTGCAAACTCCTTGGCAACAACATCATCCCATTCACTGAAGTCCACCTCGCTCGGTGACATGCCGAACCTCTCGAGGATGTAATCATCAAGTCCCTGCTCATGCAGGCGTTTTGGTATCTTGTAGATAGAATCCGCATCTAAAACGGGAATCACTGCGCGCTCTTCAACATTAGTGAACAACGAAATTTTTCTACGCGCGCTCTCGTCGATATCAACAGAGCAGCGGCATAGGAGAACATCAGCCTGAAGGCCAATTGATCGCAGCTCTTTAACCGAGTGTTGAGTCGGTTTAGTTTTAATCTCACCTGCTGTCGGGATAAAGGGCACGAGTGTCAAATGCATTAACAAGGCTTTTGATGATCCCGCTTCGAGCTTTAGTTGGCGTAGAGCTTCCAGAAAAGGTTGGCTCTCGATGTCGCCCACCGTGCCCCCAACCTCGACTACCGCGACATCCGCGCCTTCAGCACCCTCAATAACTCGGCGTTTTATTTCATCGGTGATATGTGGAATCACTTGAACTGTACCGCCCAAATAATCGCCGCGCCGTTCTTTACGCAATACCTCGTCGTAAACTTGACCGGTGGTAAAATTATTGCGCTTGGACATCGTCGCACGCGTAAAACGCTCGTAATGACCTAGGTCTAAGTCAGTCTCAGCGCCATCGTCGGTGACAAAGACCTCACCGTGCTGAAAAGGGCTCATTGTGCCTGGATCGACGTTTATATAGGGATCGAGTTTAAGTAACGTGACCTTGAGACCTCGCGCCTCGAGAACAGCAGCAAGCGAGGCTGCGGCTATTCCCTTTCCCAACGAGGAAACAACACCACCGGTAACAAATACGTATCGCGTCATGGACTCCACCAAAGCACTTGGAACTGTGGGGCGGCTAACAAGATGTTGCCGATAGCATAGCTCCGATGGGCGTTCAGCTTACCAAAGAGTGCTCCGGGGCTCAATTTCCAATGCGGATTTTTGGGGCTTGCCAGACTGGCACTAATGCCTCTGAATTCTTGTTGAAAATACGCGCAGCTTGGTCCGTACACCCCAATCCCGGCACTGCCATGATCGTACCCTCAGCGCAAACCATAGGTATGCTGGACCGCCAATAAGGCGCTATCCCTGCCTCCTGCAAACAATGACGAACAGGCCGTCTAGACCTACCGACAAATCGAACTTTGTCGCCCGCTGCAACTTGCCTAAGAGTTACAGGCGCCCCAACCGGCAAACCGTGATCTTGTGGAACCCAATTTAAGGTCCCCCATTCTCGACTGATTGATTCGCCCACCGTGACCTCCTCCAACTCACAGGGCGGCAAAGGAACAGGGATAAGCTGAAGTCGAGAGCGCCAACATACAACAGCGTAGCTATTCATCGATAAACTAGGGGTTCTGTCCGCCCCTGCAGACGTACTTTGTCGTGAAAATTCTTTAAGCGCATCGTATGAAGGCAATGGAAAGCCCAACATGCTCAGCTTTGCATGAACGGCGGCATGCACTGACTCTACGTCCAGATCACCTAAATCGAGACTCGGGCCGCCATAAGAACATTGATACCAGGGGTCTGGCGCCTCCTCAGCTATTGCCGTCATGATCTCGCCCGTGCGCGAGAATCCCTGCCGGTAGCCGGGCCAACGCGACTCAATCAAGGGTAAAACCTTATGCCGCAAAAAGTTTCGATCGAGCGACGTATCTTGATTACTGGGGTCATTGACGATCTGAAGTGAAAATTGGGAGGCGTAGTGTTCTATGTCTGAACGAGCAACAGAGAGAAATGGTCTCAAGAGCTTACCTGCACCCAACGAACGTGATTGAGGCATACCGCTCAGACCATTGGGTCCTGCACCACGAATCAGCCGAAACAAGAGCGTTTCAACTTGATCATCTAAGTGATGGGCGAGCAGTAGTAGTCTATTTTCCGAGAGATAGCGCTCGAACACGCTGTAGCGCGCGTCTCTCGCCTGTGCTTCCAGAGAAGCGTCGCTACCAACGACCACGGACTCCACGGCAATCTCTATCTCAAGACCTGAAGCCACAGATCTGCAGTGTTCCTCCCATACTCCAGCGTCGGGGTGTAGTCCATGATTTACATGAATGGCGGTCACGGGCGGTAGCGCGTAATGTTTTCCAAAGTCTTGGAGTGCATGAAGTAGCGAGTGGCTGTCTTTCCCGCCTGAGAAACCGACGTAGATATGATCAGCTTCGCACAGCGCCGCCGTGTGCTCTCGTAAGGCATCGAGCAACGGCGATGCCATGGGTTTAATGGCTACCGTAGGCCATCAACCGCTGGTAGCGAGCCTCCACGAGTTTGTCCGTATCCGTGTTGCACAGCACGTCTAGCTGTGCGGCGATGTGATCTTTGATTCGCTGGGCCATTTCATCGACATCGCGATGAGCGCCACCCATCGGCTCCTCGATCGTTGTATCGACAATCCCAAGCTCCTGGAGCGTTGATGATGTCACACCCATGGCTTCTGCTGCCTGCGGAGCAAACTCGCTACTCTTCCAGATAATATTGGCGCATCCCTCTGGTGAGATAACGAAATAGGTCGAGTACTGAAGCATGGCCAAATGATCACCAACACCAATACCCAAGGCGCCGCCTGACGATCCCTCGCCGATAACAATACAGACAATAGGTGTTCGAAGTCGTGACATGACCGCAAGATTCTGAGCGATGGCCTCTGAAATACCACGCTCCTCAGAGTCAATACCTGGATAGGCTCCGGGGGTGTCGATAAGTGTGACAACTGGCATTTTAAAACGCTCAGCCATTTCCATAAGTCTCAGCGCTTTGCGATACCCCTCAGGTTTCGGCATGCCAAAGTTCCGATGAACTTTGTCTTTTACCGCTCTACCCTTTTCCTGGCCAATCACCATAACGGGGCGACCGTTAAGACGAGCAACTCCGCCAACGATAGCCTTGTCGTCACCGAAGTGTCGATCACCATGAAGCTCATCAAAATCATCAAAGACCAGAGGAATATAATCTAACGAGTAAGGTCGCAACGGATGCCGCGCAACCCTAACAATATCCCACGGGCTGAGATCTCGATAAATTGACTGAGTAAGCTTGTGACTCTTCGACTTGAGTCGGTCAATCTCATCACTGATGTTGATTTCTGAGTCATCAACGACAGATTTAAGCTCTTCGATTTTCATCTCGAGCTCGGCGATCGGCTGCTCGAAATCCAGATAATTAGGATTCATTGTGACTTGCCCTGTTACTAACGGCTATTATTACGACGGACCACAGTCTACAAACGTAGAACGATCGCGTCATCTGTAAGATTTACGCTACGAGTTACCCAACTTTTACGGAACTTATGAGCAAATTAGCTATCGATAGCCCACGGATTCTGTTGGCGCCTATGGAAGGCGTCCTGGAATCTGTCATGCGAGACATGCTGACCCGTATCGGCGGTTACGAGCGCTGTGTCACTGAATTTGTTCGTGTTTCCAGTACGGTACTCCCACCCAAAGTTTTTTATCGACTGTGTCCTGAGCTAAAAGAAGGCGGCAGAACGCCTGCCGGTACTCCCGTTTACGTTCAATTGCTGGGTTCAGATCCTGCATTGATGGCATCAAATGCCAAGGTTGTCACCAAGCTCGGCGCGCCTGGGATTGATCTCAACTTTGGGTGCCCGGCGAAGACGGTCAATAAATCGCGCGGCGGCGCCACACTACTGAAGACACCCCAGGCGGTATATGAGATTTGCGCCGCAGTTAGGGATGCGACACCTCATTCGATTCCGGTCACAGCAAAAATACGCTTGGGTTTTGACTCCGATGCAAACTTTGAAGAGATTGCTGCGCAAGCGCTAAAGAGTGGCATCAACGAGTTAACCGTTCATGCAAGAACCAAATCTCAAGCCTACAGACCGCCTGCGCATTGGCACCGACTCCGCGACATCGTCAATTCCGATCCAACCCCGATCATCGCCAATGGCGAAATTTGGACCCCGAGCGACCTATTCGCTTGTCGGGCCCAAAGCGGTTGCGACGCATTCATGCTGGCTCGTGGCGCACTCTGTCGACCCGACCTAGCACGAGCGATCAAGGCGCACTGCGAGGGACAACGATTAGAACCAATGAGCTGGCCCGAGGTTGTGGAGCTACTCATTTACTTTTTCGAGGCCAATGGCGAGCTATACCAGCGCAAGTACGCGATCAATCCACTGAAGCAATGGCTAGTCTATCTCCAATATTGCTATCCGCAGGCTGCAGCGCTATTTGCACAAGTGAAACGAATCCGCGATCCTGATGATATGCGTGTTGCGATTCTGGGCGCAACCGCACCACTCGCTGCTTAATCTCTTTGCTCGTTTGATTCTGAGTGTGCAGCGGCAGAACAAGAAAAGCTGAGCGGTACAGGCTCACAAATAACAAATGATAGGGAATACCATGACGTCACAGACGCTACCTACAAGCCCCGAGTGGTTCGGCCACCCGCGCGGCCTCTTTGTATGCTTTGCCACGGAAATGTGGGAGCGCTTTTCGTTCTATGGAATGAAATACCTGCTCGTTCTCTTCCTTGTACAACACCATTTATTCACAGATGGGGAAGCCCTAAGAATTCTCGGCGCTTATGCAGCACTGGTTTACGCCATGCCGCTATTGGGTGGCATCGTCTCGGACCGCTACTTAGGCCAAACCAAAGCGGTAAAATTAGGTGGAATCTTACTCGTCCTCGGGCACTGCGCGATGGCTTTCGAGGGAGTACCTGCAACCGAGGGCGTCGCCGGCGAAGTTGTTCGCGACGAGCAAGCCATCAACGTTTTCTACTTTGCCCTTGCGCTAATTGTAGTCGGCGTCGGTCTCCTGAAACCCAATATTTCAACGGTTGTTGGCCGGCTGTATGGTGAAAATGATCCTCGCCGTGATGGTGGATTCACGATCTTTTATATGGGAATCAATATTGGCGCTGCGAGCGCTTCACTTCTCTGCGGTTGGTTAGCAAGTGCCTACGGATGGGCCTATGGCTTTGGCGCCGCAGGCATTGGCATGCTAATTGGTTTGATCATTTTTTCTTTAGGGCAAGATTGGCTAGAGGGGCATGGTGATCCATGTAACCCAGAGATCCTTAAGCAACCCGCCCCTGCGACAATGGGTCTCCTCAACGTGGAACGTGCAATCGCCCTCTACAGTCTTTTGTCTGTTCTGGTCGTCTGGGTCGTACTCCAAAGTAAGGGCGGCGTGGGTCTCATGCTGCCAGTGGTAGCCGCACTATTCCTCGTCTGGTTCGTATGGTTACTCGCCACACAATGCACCCCAGAAGAACGTGGCAAGATGAGCGCCTTGTTCTTTCTCATCGTCACAAGCACTGTCTTTTGGTCGATGTTCGAGCAGTCTGGGGGCTCGATGACCTTGTTCGCCGATCGCGCGACCGACCTAACGCTTTTTGGCGCAAAACTTACTGCGGCACAGTTTGGTTCGGCTAACGCTATTTTTATTATTTTGCTGTCACCGCTTTTCGCACTCATGTGGCCAGCCCTGTTATCAAATAACATTGAGCCATCAACACCCGCTAAATTTGGTTTCGGGATCGTTCAGGTGGGCCTCGGATTTGGTGCCTTACTCATTGGCTTAAACAACCCAGACTCTGCGGGACTCGTTTCCGCCTGGTGGTTGGTATTGGCCTACTTCCTCCATACGTCTGCTGAACTTTGCTTGAGTCCGATTGGTCTGTCGGCAGTTACCAAACTGTCCATTGCCCGCTATGTGGGCGTCATGATGGGCGCGTGGTTCTTGGCGAGTGCCTACGGGTCTTACCTCGCTTCTGAACTCGCCATCTTCTTCTCCAGCATTGACGGCACGGGTGACGGACGATTAGGCCTAGACGGTTTTACCGCCCTATTTAGTGAACTTTTGCTCTATGGGGTCGGTGTGGGTGTCGGGGTCCTTGCGGTATCGCCGCTTGTTCGGCGCGTGATGCGAGATGTGCATTGAAACATTCGTGATTGACAGACCGTAAACAGGCGCACTGACAAACAGGGGCAGCACCCCGGAAGTAATAGCTGTCCTAACCTTCATTCTTAAGGGCGCGAATCGCGCCCCAAAACCAAACCTTGTCGTGACTGAGCACAGCGATTGCGCTACTTGGTCGCTTGTTACGCTGAGGATGCTTAGCGCCGAGTGGGCTTAGTTAGACGGCGCCGCACCTAAAAAAGCTTTGTCGCATTGCTCACCCTCTGCTCGTTTGTGCGCGAAACATTCCTCTTGCTCTGCGCAGCTACTCTACGCACGCGTCCGCACACCCGTTTCTACACACCTGACGCCGCACAGTAGCGTCACGTTGGTCGCGCCTTCTGGTGACTAGTTTGCGCCCTGACGTGAGAGACGAGGAAAGAACCCTGAAATAGCTTTCTTGACTCGCCCCCAATCATCACCAATGAGGTACAACGCCGGCACCAAAATCAAACTCACGAAGAAGGCGAAGAACACCCCAAATGCCAGGGATACCACCGAGGGCTTGAGGAACGCAGCGGCTTGAGAGGTCTCAATAATAATCGGGAAAAGCCCCACGAAAGTGGTCAGCGTGGTCAGCAGTATTGGCCTAAATCGATTTTTAGCTGCATTAATGATTGCGGTGAAGCGGTCATCCCCCTGCTCCTCTCGTTTGAGGATGTAATCAATAAGAACCAAATTATCGTTCACAACGACGCCAGCGGCGGCTCCCATCCCAAAGAATGAGAACATATCAAGCGGTATACCGAGCATTTGATGCCCAAAAATAGCTCCCATATACGCAAACGGAATCGCCGACATGATAATCGTCGGCAACGAGTATGATCTAAACGCCACTGCGAGAAGCGCATAGATCGTTAGCATGGCCAACGTAAACAGGCGAGTCACCTCTGCCATAAACTCCGCCTGCTGCTCTTCCCAACCACCTTTAATAATCTGAAGCGACGGATATCTTTCCTGAAGCTCTGGCATGAACTCGTCGCGCACCGTATCGTTGATGTCCGTCATGGTGTCGGGAGTTACGACCGCATACACCTCAAAAATGCGCTGACCGTCTCGTCGAACAATTTGCTGTGACGCCTTTCGAACCTCAATATCGGCCACCGTGGCCAGTGGAACAAGACGGCCATCGTCGGTTCGGATATTGAGTTCCCGAAGAGAATTCAATGATTCGCGGTCGCTTTCTGGATATCGAAGCATGACTTTCACGTCGCCATATTGGCGAGGTAGTCGCTGAACCTCTTCTCCGTAGTATGACTGCCGTATCTGACGGGAGACATCTGCCAGAGACACGCCCAAAGTTTGAGCACCTGGTTTCAGCTGAATATTGAGCTCATCGATCTCACCTCGCTGATTATCTCTGACGAAAAATACGTCCTGGAAAGTCACCAAATAATTTCGGAGTTCAGCCGCCGCCTCTTTCAAGCGCTCCTCACTCGAGTGGGCCAGAACAAAGGTTAAAATCGCCTCGCCCTGATTCGCGGTGTACTGAACATTTATGTTTTCTGCGTCAGGGATCTCTCCCATGGTTTCGAGATAGGTCTGCGCCACATCGCGCATCGAGACATTACTTTCATCGGGCGGGGGCAACTGAATGTATTGCTCGAGTTCATTCTCATAGGCAAACGTGAAGGACCCAATGACTGGATAATTATCCTTGAGGCCTTCACTGGTTCGATTGAGTTGATCCATGACCGCTTCGGTTCTGTCAAAGGGCACACCGGTGGGCAGCCCCACGTTAACGACCAGCGTCTCACTCTCCAGCTGAGGGAAGAAGTAGAACCGGACCCAGCCCGTTGACGCGAGAGTCAATGCAATGACAAAGCCCGCGAGAAAGACGGCACTCACGGTGTATCGAATCTTGAGCGCCCGCTCCAACAGGGGCGCGTAGGTGTTAGCTGCAAAAGATGTAATGCCATCCGCGATTTTTCGCTGAAGCGCAAACCCTCTTGCCGCCTCCTGTCGGACTGGAAGCTTTCGAAGGTGGGCCGGGAGAATAAAGAACGCTTCGATGAGAGAAAACGCCAAAGCGAAGGCGATAACTGCCGACAGATGACGCAGGAACTCGCTCTGCGGTCCCGTCAGGAAAGCCCATGGCGCAAAGGCGACCACAGTAGTGAGAACGGCAAAGATGACAGGTCTTGCCACCGAGGTCGCGCCACGAATAGCGGCCTCTTCCGCGGGCAACCCTAAGTCCTCGCGATGGTGGTGGATACTCTCACCCACAACAATCGCGTCATCTACCACAATGCCCAAAACCAATAAAAAGGCGAAGGTAGATAGGAAATTAATCGACACATCAGCTGCGGGTAAGAAGATGAACGCGCCTACAAACGAGATTGCGATACCGACGGTTACCCACAGCGCTACAGTAAAACGCAACGTCAGCAGGAGGATGGCCATGACGAGTAAAAGCCCCATCCAGGCAGCATCGAAAATTAGCGACATGCGCGAATCGTAAGCGTCTGCCATATCGGCAAGGCTCGTGATCTCTACACCCTTTGGCAGCTCAGGACGCTTGGATTCGATCCAGTCATTTACTTGCTTTGACGTCTTTGTGATGAACAGTCGATCGGAGGGCTCGATCTGCAACATGACAGCAGGAATACCGTCGGTAGACGCTGTTATATCAAAGTCTTCAAACCCATCGATTACTGTTGCGACATCACCAAGCCTGAGTTGCGCGCCAGACGGTAGCTCTCGTACAACAATATCCTCGAAATCGGTTTGATTATTGGCCAGATTTTCAGCTCGTAACTGGACTCGACCAGTAGGGGTCTTAACATCACCGGAGGATAAGTTTATGGATGAAGCCCGAATGGCAGCTGAAAGCTCGGCAAAGCTAAGTTGATAGCGCTGCAAGGCCTCCTCGGAAACCTCGATGGTCACTTCCTCGTTGCGAGCGCCACTGATATCAACGTCACTCACCTGACTAAGGCTTAGAAGTTCATCCCGTAACTCTTCAGCCAGTCGTCCTAACTCACGTTCCCCTACATCCCCCATAACAGTTAGGTAGTGGATAGTTTCCTTCCACTCAAGCAAACGAATCCGCGGTGGCTCTAGATCGCGTGGGAATGAAGTGATCGCATCCACGGCGTCGCGAATGTCTTCTTTAAACTTTGTCATGTCGGCGCGAGGTGCAGCCTCGAGTCTGACACTGCCAAAGCCTTCACTGGCGCTAGAGTTGTATCGGCGAACGTTATCCAGATTCTTCACCGCTGCCTCAACGCGCTGGATAACCTGCTGCTCAATTTCTTTGGGCGACGCTCCGGGCCAGGTAAGCGAAACCTGAACAAGCGGCAGCTTTACGACTGGTTGAACCTCTTTTTCAATCGTGCCCCAAGCAATAAGACCCGAGACAAAAATGAACGTCATCAGCAAATTAGCGGCAACGGCGTTTCTCACCCACCACGCGATCACTCCTCTCATATCTTAACCCGCACTCAACTGCACGGGATCGGCAGCTTCCTGAATCGCCGATAGCGCCATGCCGGGAACCGGATTACGGATTGGGGAGACTATGACGCGATCGCCCTCGCTAATACCACTGCTCAAATAGGCTATTTCATCGGTTGCATGTGCAACGCGCACACTTCGGATCTCGAGTAAATCCTCATCATTCATAATAAAGACCCGCCCTCCTGCACGCAGTCCAGCAGCTGGAATTGCCAAGACATCAGAAAGCGACCGGCCCTCGACATTTGCCGAAACAAATAGACCAGGTGCCATAGGCATAGAACTATCGGACTGAGCAAATGGGTTACGCACCTCTGCCGTGCCAAATGTTGTGCGAGTTCGGCGATCGAGTGCAGCATCGAGTCGAACAAGTTCTCCTTGCCATTGTCGAGTGGCGCCTGCAACGTCCGCGGTCAGCCTGACTCGCAATCCCTTTCCTTCCTCAGCCTCGTAACCGATGGGAATACCGAGCGCCGCGATGTCAGCATCGGTGAACGGCAAACGCACTTCGGCAATGTCGGTAGAGAATACCGAAGCAACCGTTCGACCAAGCCCAAGATACTGACCCTCGTCGACAGATGTCTGAGTGATCCTTGCGTCAAACGGGAGCGTCACTCGCGTTCGCTCAAGATCTGACTGCGCCCGTTCAAAACCAATTTGAGCGGCTTCTAATGCAGCGCGTGCCTGTGCAATCTGAGGTAACTTCAGTGCTAGATCTGAGGGGTTTTTCTCATTAGCCAGCTGTTTTTTAGCCACATCGGCGTCAGCAAGTGCCTGCGCAAGCTCGAGTTCCCTAGCGGCTACACGGGCGTTGGCTTCAGACAAGGCCACGTTGTAATCGCGCTGCTCAATCGTTACGAGCGGCTCACCGGCCGCAATGCTCCCACCTTCTGCAAAGCTGGGAGAGACCGCGGTGATTCGCCCTGCGACTTCGCTGATTACATCAATCTGGACTCTAGGTCTGACTTCACCGTAAACCGTTACCTCAGCGGAGGCAACCGTGCGTTTCGCCGATTCGGTGTATACGCCGATTCGCACGGTCTCGGGTTCACCAACCTCGGGCTGGGGTGCGTTTTGAACCAGTACCCCCACTGTCAGACCCGTGAACAAAATAACAACGAGAGGCCCAATCATACGCTTGAACACCGCAACCACTATCAACCCCCTGTGTGACGGATTTCTAACGAATCTAGGGTACCACATCGCTACGATTCAACGTGATTAATAGCCGCCATTTTTCGTCACACTGCTACACTGCGATATCCAGTATGGGGGCGTTATGAACAAAAGCGAATTTGACGACTTTGGTATGAGTGAAAATACAGACAGAAACTTCGACATCGTCGTCTACGGTGCCACCGGGTTTACCGGAGCGCTGGTTGCGGAGTATCTGCACAAGAATCACAAAGAGCTGTCGTGGGCAATTGCCGGACGCTCGCAAACAAAACTCGACGAGATAAAGAAAGCAATCAGCGCGCCGGACTTGGCGACGATCGTCGCGGACAGCAGTCGCGCTGATGATATGAGGCGACTCGCTGCCGTCTCGAGAGTCATTATCAGCACCGTCGGTCCCTACGCGCGCTTCGGCACATCGCTGGTTGAAGCCTGCGCCGCCGAGGGAACACATTACTGCGATCTCACTGGCGAACCTCAATGGATGGCTTCAATTTTTGAAAAAGTGAGTGCACTCGCTGAAGAGACGGGTGCGCGCTTGGTTCACTGTTGTGGATTTGACAGTATACCCTCAGATCTCGGTGTCTACGTTGCGCAGCAGACCATGATGAAAAAACATGGGATATTTGCGAAGAAAGTCAGTGGCCGGATGGGTAAATCAAAAGGCGCTGTGAGTGGTGGAACAGTTGCGAGTATGCTGCTCGCTGTAGAGCAAGGTGTCAGTGACCCCGTTGCTCGTAAAGCACTCAATGATCCTTACGGACTGTACCCCGCAGAGCTCAACCCAGGGCCAGATGGGCCGGATCAAAGGGGCGTTCGTTGGGATGAGAACTTTGAGAGTTGGACGGGACCCTTTGTCATGGCGGCCATCAACAGCAAGGTTGTGCGTCGTTCAAATGCGCTTTCCAGCCTGGCTTATGGCGCCAATTTTTCCTACGACGAAGCCCTGCTGGTCGATAACAGGCGTTCAGGCTTGCTTCTGTCAGGCGCTACGACACTTGGCATGGCCGCCATGGCCATTGGACCGCTGAGAAGATTAATAGCCAAGCGTTTACCGCAGCCTGGTGATGGCCCCTCCTTGTCCGAGCGCGAGAACGGATTTTTCGAATTTTTCGTTCACGCACACCATCCAGACGACCGCGGGAAAGATGTGAGAGTTTCTGTGAAAGGAAAACGAGACCCGGGGTATGGTGCAACGTCTAGAATGCTGGCCCAAGCGGGCCTATCTCTCGCATATGACGATCTCGAAGTTGAGGGCGGGATATGGACACCCGCCTCCGCGATGGGCCAGCATTTAGTAGATCGGTTATCAAGCGTGGATATCTCCTTTGATGAGATACCACTCTGACTTACAGCGGCTCGTAGCTAAATTTTTGACCGCCGATCGAAACCTCAACCATGAAGCCACCCTGCGACAAGGTGAAAACAGCCATCCCGTCGACAAAGCCTGCACTATCGACTTCCGAACTCTCCCCGTTGGCGGCTGTCACCGAGACGCGGCCGCCACCACCGGTACTTATCTCAGCGGAGGCACCTGAATTCAGTGCAACGGCGGCGGCCTGGCCGCTGAATTCAAAATCGCCTGAGGTAAACTCCCGCATGGAACGGGCATCCTCGAAAAATATTATCTGCTTGTAGACCTGACCACCAAACTGCAACCCCAGACTAATTTGTGTCATCGTAGAATTGCCTATTATCGTGCCCTCTCGATAAACAGCACCTTTGCCGTGGGCGCCACCGATAATCAAGCCTGCCTTGCCGATGCTTGGGAAGACGGCATAGCCGTAGGATGCATCGATATAAGATCCGGCTCCCGCCTCTCTGAACGCTTCAAGCGCCAATTCGTTCTTATCAGCCGCCATCGCTGAGGATGAAATTACCGCGATGACCGCGAAAAACAATGAAAAACGTGTCAACATATCTTTACACCCATTACACCTATGCAAAACATCTACAAACGCAAACAAATTGAATCAAACGACTTGGCGGCGGCATCCGCGTCCAAAACACAGCCGTACCAAGTCTACACCTAATTCTAAGGACAACGGACGATGCATCAAGTTCAACCTAAAGCAAAGACCACCACGCTGCCAGGATCACTCTCCGAGGAAGCGATCGCTGTGCGCGGGGCACTGCTTGAGCGCGGTCTTGAAACTCCTATGGTAGTAAACAACCTATCGCGAGATCAGAAATATGACCGTATTCGCGAGTCGTTCGAGACCATCATGAACACACTGGGTCTTGACCTCAGCGACGACAGCCTTGAGGAAACGCCGCATCGAATCGCAAAAATGTACGTCGATGAGATTTTTTCGGGACTCGATTACTCCAAATTCCCCAAAATCACCGTTATCGACAATAAAATGAATGTCGAGGAGATGGTCTGCGTCGACAAGATTGATCTTACTAGCACCTGCGAGCACCACTTTGTAACGATCGATGGCTTTGCAAAAGTCGCTTACATTCCCAATGAGAAAGTGATTGGTCTCTCTAAGATCAACCGTCTTGTGCGCTTCTTCGCACAGCGGCCACAAGTCCAAGAGCGCCTGACACAACAAATTCTCGTCGCACTACAGACGCTGCTGGGCACAGACGACGTGGCGGTAACGATTACCGCTGTGCATTACTGCGTGAAAGCACGCGGCGTTAAGGATGGGAATTCTTCGACACGCACAACTTCTCTTGGTGGGGTGTTCAAGTCCGACCCAGCCTCTCGCGCTGAATTTTTAGCCTGAGTCTGTAACAAACCCGAGGAGCCGGGCTGTTAAATCGGTTAGGCCTGCTCAGGATCTCAGGCGTTAAACGCACTTATCTCCGGGCGATTTTTGTCACCAGTCGATGGGCTCACCCGCCCAGTCCAAGTAAGAGAGATCTCCGTCGGGGATCGCCGAGGCCATAATCCCTTCAAGCTGTTGAGCCGAAAACTTAGGGGTAAACAGCTTTTCCTCAGGCACCGATCGTTGAAAGGGCTTCGACAAAGGCGAGTCAACCGTCCCTGGGTGGTAGGCGATAAGTTTTGCGTTCTTATTTACCCGCTTAGCCTCAATGGCAGCACATTTGAGCATCATGTTAAGCGCAGCCTTACTCGCTCGATAACTATACCAACCGCCCAAGCCGTTATCCGACAAACTACCCACACGCGCCGTTAACGCAGCTATGCGTGGCTGCTCTGATTTCCGAACCAACCCCCAGAACGAAGACAGCACTAGCATGGGTGTCAGCGCGTTCACATTCATAACGTGCTGCCATGCGGCAGCATTGATATCACCCACTTTTCGCTCGGGACCGAAGTCCTCACCAGACAACACGCCGTTGGTGATGACGAGGCGCTCAATATTTGTGCCACGTGTGGCCACCGACGCAGCAACCTCAGCGAGAGAGGTTTCGCTGTAGTCAGTTAGCAATGACTGTACGTTTTCGATATCACAGTGCGCGCGCCCAATCGCAACCACATCGTAACGATTCGACTGAGTCCAAAGGTCGAGGAGCGAGCGTGCAATCGCGCCGCCACTCCCGACCACAATGGCAAGTGGTCGCGTCTCAGTAGCCAACGACCGTACCGTCCTTACGCATTTCCGTCGCACCTGTCAGAACACCGGTCTCAAGATCACGACTAATAGCCTGATAACCACCAAACTTGCCTGCGGTATCGTCTACTTCAACATTGTGTCCCAACGCCCTGAGCGCATCTACCGTGCTCTCTGGCACGCCCGGCTCGACGAAAAGTGTTCCATAGTCAGTCTCGATACCTTCATCGGGACTTGAGCCACCGTCGTGGAGGAATCGAGCCGCGTCGCCCGCTTCCTGGAGATTCATACCAAAATCAGCGATGTTAACCAGAACCTGCACGTGACCCTGCGGCTGCATACCGCCTCCCATCAGTCCGTAGCTCATGAATGGCTTTCCGTCTTTGAACAAAAAGGCGGGAATGATGGTGTGGAAGGGTCGTTTACCCGGGGCGTAGACATTGGGATGCCCCTCCTCCAAGGAGAACAACTCACCGCGATCTTGCAGCATAAAACCAAGACCTGTGGGGACGAGTCCGGACCCCATACCGCGGTAGTTTGACTGAATAAGCGACACCATCATGCCGTCGCCGTCGACAACGGTTAAGTAAGTTGTATCCCCCTCGCCCTCTAACTCGACCGCTAACTGCGCTGGTGAAATAACGCCATCAGTCTTAATGCGGGCAAACTGACGCTCCGCAAATTTGTCGCTTAGTAACTCGTCGATAGGAATATCTGCAAACGCAGGATCCGCAAATGTGCCCGCCATGGCCTCGAACGCTAGGCGTTTCGCCTCAACCATGAAGTGGAAGATTTCGGGTGATCCTCGGTCGAAATCGCGCAAATCGACGTTTTTCAAAATATTAACCATCATCAGCGCCGCGAATCCCTGTCCGTTAGGCGGTAATTCAAACAATGTGTAGCCGTGATACTCGACACCTCGCGGCTCAACCCACTCGCCCGTGTGATTCTGTAAATCTTCGAGTGTCAGATCCGCGCCAATCTCTTCAAAATAGGCAGCCATTTTCTTAGCGACACTGCCGCTGTAAAAAGCCATGCGCCCATCGTTTGCGATCGCAGCGAGCGTCGATCCGAGATCTGTATTTCTAAAGAGATCGCCAGCTTTCGGCGCGACACCGCCTGCAAAATATGTGGCGTTCGCATTCACCTGTTCTTCGATCATGGGTGCAACACTTTCGAAACGGCGCTGATTAGCCGCAAATCCTGCTGCAATAACAGGCGACAAGGGAAAGCCCTCATTTGCGTAACGTATGGGCTGTTCGAGAACTTCACTCATCGTTAATTGCCCCCAACGCTCGTGCAGAGCAAACCAGCCGTCGACAGCACCAGGCACTGTCACAGACAGAGACCCGTGCGAGGGTATGCCTACGTAGTCCGTGGCCAGCGCGCCCTTTTCTTTCATCGTCGCAATTGCGCTTTTGAGCTGGGCCAACGACCGCCCCTTGGGAGATCGCCCCGAGCCGTTATAGCCATAAAGCTGCTTCGATTTTGGATCCCAAACGATGGCAAACAAATCGCCACCAATTCCATTACCGGTAGGTTCCATCAAACCAAGAGCAGCATTCGCAGCAATCGCAGCATCGACCGCGGAGCCACCCAGCTTGAGAACATCAACAGCAATAGAGGATGCGAGTGGCTGTGCTGTCGCGGCCATACCGTTAACAGCCATCACAGGACTGCGCGACCAATTCTCACCTATGGGTCGTGCACCGGGACCCAGGTCTTGTGCCGTAACACTTAACGCCAAAATAGTGGTCGTTAACGTTGCGAGGCATCGCCTTATCGTTCTTTTCATGGTCAACTCACTTTCGAATAAGTTCTAAAACATTGCATCAGGAAACACCGCATGTCGAGTCAGCAAAAAGTTGCCTTTATCGGACTTGGTGCCATGGGCTATCCCATGGCCGGACACCTGCAGCGCAACGGCTTTGACGTCTGCGTTTTCAACCGTACCGAAGCCAAAGCATTCGCCTGGGTCGAAGAGTTCGGCGGCACTTCAGCACCGACACCTGCCGAGGCCGCTGTTGACGCCAGTGTTGTGTTTCTCTGCGTGGGCAATGATAGCGATGTACGGGCAGTTGCGTCGGACTCTGAAGGTGTTTTGTCCACGATGACGCAGGGTGCGACTCTGGTGGACCACACAACCACATCGAGAGAGCTTGCGGTCGAACTCAACAACGCCTGCGATGCTATCGGTGTCCAGTTCTTAGATGCGCCCGTATCAGGGGGACAAGCCGGCGCCGAGAACGGTGTTCTGACAGTCATGGTAGGCGGTAAGCAAGCACATTTTGATTGCGTCGAACCCATCATGCGCTCTTTCGCGAAGCACGTTCAGCTCATGGGCGACGTGGGGAGCGGACAGACCACGAAGATGGTGAATCAATTGGCCATTGCAGGCATTCTTGGGGGCCTTTCTGAGGCACTGCATTTTGCCGAATGTGCTGGGCTCGATATTGATGAAGTCACAAAGGCAATTCAGGGCGGCGCCGCGCAATCCTGGCAAATGAATAACCGCGCATCGACCATGGCACAGCGCGAATACGACTTCGGCTTTGCCATTGACTGGATGCGTAAGGATCTCGGTTTTGCGCTCGACGTGGCCGAGCGGCTGGGCCTTCACCTACCTATTGCAACAATGGTGGATGCCCAATACGCCAATGTGCAGAAAAACGGTGGTGGTCGATGGGACACCTCCGGCCTAATTGAGCAGATTCGCATTAGAGGCGAGAAAGTCGCGGCCTCAAAAGATGCGCCCCGTGTGACCCACACTGGAGGATGCCATTGCGGTACCGTCGAATGGACAGTGGAAGCACCCGCTGTGCTGGATACCCACACCTGCAACTGCAGTATCTGCGATATCTATCATTATCAGCACCTACTCGTACCGGAAAGCCGATTTACCCTGACAAAAGGCGAAGAGTCGCTGTCGCTCTACACCTTCGGGAGTGGCCTCGCGAAACATTATTTCTGCAAGCAATGCGGCGTTAAGTCGTTTTATGTCCCACGGTCTAACCCTGATGGCGTAAGCGTCAATGCGCGTTGCATCAAACCCGAGACAATCGAAGCGGTTTATGACAAACCCTTTGACGGCAGAAACTGGGAGAAAAATGCGGGTTCGCTGGCGCACCTTTCAAAGGTGAATGAATAAGGTGTCTCAAGTCGGCAAAAGGCAGCGACGAGCAGGAAATACTGAGAGGGAAAAGACGGTGTCACGCAGCGCTGAATACTGGAACACAACACCCTTGGGTGATTTGAGTCGCGAGGAGTGGGAAATGCTCTGTGACGGATGCGGGAAGTGCTGCTTACACAAACTGCAAGACGAGGACACCGACGAGGTCTTCTACACACGAGTCGCCTGCGAACTCCTCGATCTCAAAGGGGGCAGCTGCCGCGACTATAAAAATCGATTTGATCGTGTACCGGATTGCATGGACGTATCAATCATGACAGCCGAACAGATGAAATGGCTTCCTACGTCCTGCGCCTACCGGCTTCGATCTGAAGATAAAGAGCTGCCACTTTGGCATCCGTTGATTACCGGACATGTCTCTTCAGTACAAAAAGACCCTCGCGGTATCAGAGGCAAGGTGATTTCAGAGACCAAGATAAACCCTGAAGATCTAGAGGATTACATCATCCGTTGGATTGATGCCTGAGTTGGCACATCGGCTCCAGGCTGAGAAAAAGCACCTCAGGCCTTGAGGCTCCAGCTTGAGCCTCAAGAAGGAGGCGTGTAGTAGCCAAGCAGCCGAGGGTAGCCATTTTTCGTGCGTCGACTGAAGCGAGAGTCCCACGAGTCCCATACTGTGCCATCACGGACTGCCATCATATGCCGAGGGATCACCGCGATGTGATCTCCCTCTCTCGGTATATCGGTGAGATACGTACCCTTGGTAAGTGTGAGTTCCCAGCCCTTACTTGTTAAGTAGAGGTAGTGAACGGGTGTCATTACACCATCAGCAATCGATGGATATAGCCCACCGGTCATCTTTTTTTGCAAATAGGAAAGATCTTGTCGTACGTGGGTATAAGCCTCACCGGTAATAAGGCAAATGGCCCGAACGACGCAGTCAGACCTGCCCCGAAATCCAGCATCTTCTCGCCCCCCGTCGTGTTGCACATAATCCAACACTGCACGCGCCCCACCGTGTGTATTAGTCTTACTTCGAAATATCATCGCAACCGGATCAATCCTGACGTCGTTCTTGCGGCGCAAGATTGCTTCCATTAGGGCCTGAGGACAACCCGTGACCGTCACCTTGAACGACATACAGCGCGCTTATCAGCGTATTGAGAACAAAATCGTGAGAACGCCGCTACTCAACTCGCCCAGACTTGATGCAATCGCAGACAGGAAGCTCTGGATCAAAGCCGAGCCACTTCAGGTGACCGGAAGTTTCAAATTCAGAGGTGCATGCTCGGCAATTAGCGCTTTACCAGACGAAACCCTCAACGGTGGCGTCGTAGCGTATTCATCGGGCAATCACGCACAGGGGGTAGCGCTGGCGGCCAAAGTTTTTGGCACGCAAGCGACAATTATCATGCCGCATGATGCACCAGCAAATAAAGTTGCCAATACCAAAGCCTATGGCGCGACAGTGGTCCATTATGAGCGCGGTGTAGAGAGTCGGGAGGCAATTGGCCAGCGGTTAGCGGAGGAGCAGGGACTGCATCTCATCAAGCCCTATGACGATGCAAATGTCATCGCAGGACAGGGCACGGTGGGCTTGGAGCTCGCCGAACAAATGACTGAAGCAGATGCGCAGGCCAAGGCGCTGCTATGCTGCTGCGGGGGCGGTGGTTTAAGTTCGGGGATAGCTGTGGCGCTTGCAGGCTTGCGACCCGAAATCACCGTGCATACGGCAGAGCCGGAGGGCTTTGATGATACGGCTCGGTCCCTGGCGCTCGGTGAGCGCGTTAGCAATCCATCAGAGCAAGGCTCGATCTGCGATGCCATTGTCACCCCCATACCCGGCGAACTGACCTTCCCCCTGCTACAAAAACACGCTGGCTCTGGCTTTGCCGTATCTGATGACTCAGTCCTGGCTGCCATGAAAACCGCTTTCGACACGCTCAAAGTCATCGTTGAGCCCGGTGGCGCGGTCGCCCTTGCCGCTGCGCTTGACCCTCAAAACCTACCCAATGAAAAAGAACTCATCGTCATTCTTTCCGGCGGTAACGTCGATCAGGTGTTATTCCAACAGGCACTCACAATTTAGTAGCCAAATACTCCCCATATGACATGTGGCAAATTACCAATTTCAGTGATCTAGCACCTACCCACAAACGTACCTTGGGCGTAATCAAGCGGTGGGGAGAACCGGTGTTCCGGTGCTTGTTAGCAAACGCAGTCGGGATGCAAAAAGCATTTCGTCTAAACGCGTGCTAAGTCGGCCTCCTCCGTCAACGATTTTTCGACAGGGAGAACAGCATGAGCGATGACCGTACCTGGGGCGTTTTAGCGTCACAGTCCGATGAGGATGCGCTTAGAGGTAACATTACAAACGCCGCCAATCAGTTCCACGCTGACGTTGCGTCACGTGAGATTCATTGGCAGAACCCGTCCAGCGGTGCATGGCTCGCTCGAGGCAGCGATGACAACTGGATGGGCTGGGACTCTCGCGGCGAGAATGCATCGCTCGAGGGCAGCGCATGGACTCCTTGGTCATCTGTTCTTGATCAATCCGCAGCACCCTACTACCGCTGGTTCACAGGTGGTCAAACCAATGCGTGCTTCAATCTTGTTGACCGGCACCTACTCCAAGGCCGCGCCGACAAGACAGCGATCATTTTCGAGGGGGACCGCTGGGATCCCTCCAAAAACGACGGGCGCGGTGGGCCGGTAACCGAGCAGCATTTCAGCTACCGCGTGCTGTTTCAGGAAGTCGTCGCGCGCATGCAGGTACTCAAAGACCTCGGCCTGGTGACAGGCGACCGCATCGCGTTCAACCTTCCGAACATCCCAGAGCAAATTTTCTACATGCTGGCTGCACAGCGTATGGGCGTTGTTTATACGCCGGTATTTGGCGGTTTCTCAGCAAAGACCCTTTCAGATCGCATCCACGATGCGGGCGCTAAGCTAGTCATCACTGCCGACGGTGGCTATCGAAATGCTGAAGTTGTCGCCTACAAAGGTACTTACGCAGATCCTGCGCTCGATAACTACATTCCAAGAGAAACGGCCCTCGAGACGCTCAAAGCAGTGCTTGCCACTTATGACTTGGGTGACTTGACCGACACACTCTACAGCGATGTCTCTGAAGCACTCGCAGGCGAAATAACACTCGAGCGTTCAGACGTTATGCGCGAACTAGGCGCCTCATTAGCACGCCAAAATGCGATCGCTGCAGAAATGACGGCGGAACTGCGCACCGCAGTCGCACGACAGCTGGCAGATGCTAAGCACAATGTTGAAAAGGTGATTGTCGTTGAGTACACCGGTCAAGAGATTGTCGAGCATAGCCGAGACAAGTGGTCGAGAGACTTGGTTGATGCAGCAAAAGCGACGATTGCAAGTCATTTGGGGCTCTCATCATTTGATGACTTAGGTGCTGATAGCGCAACCGATGCTTGGTCCAAGCTAAATGCAGTGCTCCCCGTCGTTAGCGTAGACTCCAACTTCCCGCTCTTCATCATTTACACCTCGGGCTCCACCGGCAAGCCAAAGGGCGTGGTCCACACCCACGGTAGTTGGTTAAGCGGCGTGAGCCACACAATGCGAACAGTCTTCAATGCGACCGAAGATGACACCCTGTACGTGATCGGCGATCCGGGCTGGATTACCGGGCAAAGCTATCTCATCGCGGCGCCACTTGTTCAAGGCATGACAACCGTGATTGCAGAAGGTTCACCGCTATTCCCCCATGCGGGTCGCTTCTCGTCGATTATCGAACGATATAAGGTCACGCTCTTTAAGGCGGGATCGACTTTCCTTAAGGCCGTGATGACAGACCCAGCCAGTGCACGCGAAATGGCTGACTTTGATATGTCGACCCTGCGCGTCGGGACGTTCTGTGCAGAACCTGTCTCCCCTGCTGTTCAACAGTTCGCGATGGATAACATCTGCAGGCATTACATCAATTCGTACTGGGCGACGGAACACGGCGGCATTGTCTTTAGCTGTCCTTGGGGTGGTTACAAGCCGCTCGCTGCTGATGCTAAGACATGGCCGCTTCCCTGGGTGCAGGCGGAAGTACGTGTTGCTGAGACAACCGCTGCCGATGGCACAGTAACTCAGTGGCGCACAGCGGACTCGGGCGAAAAAGGCGAGCTGGTCATCACCCAGCCCTACCCGTATCTCGCACGGACACTGTGGGGCGACGCAAGCAACCTCTTTGAAGACAGCTGGCGCGGCGATATCGAGCGCTTTAGTGAAGTGTATTTTAATCGATGGGATGGCGAGCTGACCTACACGCAAGGCGATTACGCCCGTCAACACGATGACGGTGCATTTACACTGCACGGTCGTTCCGATGACGTTATCAACGTTTCAGGCCACCGAATCGGTACCGAAGAAATCGAGGGTGCTATCTTGCGGGATAAGACACTGCGCGAGGACTCCCCGGTTGGTAACGTTGTTGTAGTCGGGGCACCGCACGATGAAAAAGGCGAAACGCCGGTTGCATTCTTGGTCGCGGCTGCGGGGCGTAAACTTTCCGATGACGATCTTGCAAGACTGCAGTCTTTGGTGCGATCAGAGAAAGGTGCAACTGCCGTACCATCCGACTTCCTCGTTGTCTCTGCTTTCCCCGAGACTCGATCAGGTAAGTACATGCGACGGACCTTGCGATCGATCCTTCTCGATCAGCCTCTCGGTGATATCTCGACGCTCAAGAATCCCGAGTCTGTCGAGGAAATCCGAAACGCTGTCGCACAGTGGAAAGACTTTGGTCGCTTAACCGAGGCGCGTCGCGTTGTTCAGACCTGGCGTTACCTACGGGTTGAGACACACGAAATCGCACCGGGACACCTTGTTGCACTCGTTGTGATTTCGAGCCCCCCCGTCAACGCACTCAGTGAACGTACGCTCGATGAGTTGCACACCGCGTTGACTCAGCTAGCGCACCAGGACGACCTGTCTGCGATGGTCGTAACAGGCGCGCGCAACACGTTTGTTGCAGGCGCTGATGTTAAAGAGCTTCTGAAGATCGGTGAGAAAGGTGATCTTGAGTCGGCTCAGACGCTGCCAAACGCTGCTCAGACAGCGTTTGCAACACTGGAAAATCTTGATATCCCCATTATTGCGGCCGTAAACGGCCCTGCACTGGGTGGTGGTAACGAGCTGGTACTCGCTTGCTCGCATGTTATTGCCGCAAGACATGCAGAATTCGGCCAGCCAGAGATCAACCTGAATCTTCTGCCCGGTTACGGTGGAACCCAGCGACTCACACGAAAGTTGTTCGACGCTCACGGTGCCGATGGCGCCGCGGAAGCGCTGCGAATGATGCTCGATGGTCGCACCATCGACGCAGAGAAAGCGCTTGAAATCGGCTTGATCGACGACATTGTCACCACCGAAGGTCTCTCAACCGTAGAGGCGGCTATGGATGCGTTGAGAGATCACTTTGTTGGGGGCGACGCGCTCAAAGTGTCTATGGCGCGTAGGAGAAAGCTTAAGCAACAACGCGAGCACACCGTTGCCATCGATGAGTCTCTGCTTTCTCATCCTGGTGTGGCTTCAGCGCTCGCGCAAATTCGTGCGAGCGGCCGAAACAAGCCGGTCGACTTCATCATCGACGCCATGCTCACAGGCGCCCGCGACGGTCAGGCGGCTGGCTTGCGACGCGAGGCTGAGCTATTCGCTCAAGGTGTTTGCGACCCAGAATGTGGTCCCGATGGCATCTCGGCCTTCCTCGAAAAGCGAAGTGCGCCTCTCCCACCGAAGCCAAAATCGGTACAACCCGACGCATCAGCAGAGGAGCGTGCAACGCTTATCGATGAGGGCAAACTCTTGCCCATGGGCGCGAGCTTCTTCCCGGGTATTACCCCAATTCCCGAGTACCAATTGGGTTATGGCGTGATGCGGTCGCATGAGGACGGTACTCCACTTCACGGTGACCCAGAAGTGGCTGAGAAGGAACTGGTATTCCCCACACCTTCGCCCAGTGCAAACGAGGCGCTGGTTTACATCCTCGCGTCAGAGATGAACTTCAACGACATCTGGGCGATTACAGGCATTCCAGTATCACCGTTCGATGCACGCGATGCGGATGTTCAGGTCACAGGCTCGGGCGGTGTCGGTATTGTTGCTCAGCTCGGCCAAGATTTGGTCCGTGAAGGTCGACTCTCTGTCGGTGACATCGTCACTATCTACTCTGGACAAAGCGAGCTCATGGCTCCCGATCAAGGTCTCGACCCGATGGCCGCGGATTTCCGTATTCAGGGTTACGAGCGTAACGACGGAAGCCACGCTCAGTTCCTAACGGTTCAAGGCCCACAGCTACACGCAAAATTGCCAGGGATCAGCATCGAAGAGGCAGGCTCTTACGGCCTGACCATGGGTACCATTCACCGAGCACTCTACAACACGCTCGCAATCGAGCCCGGTAAGCGACTCTTTGTGGAGGGTGCGTCTACCGGTACCGGTTACGACTGCTTGCGAAGCGCCCTATCCTCCAGCTGTGCAGCCTTGGGTATGGTGTCGAGCGCGGATCGCGGTGAACGCGTTGAGGCAGTAGGTGGCCATGCGATCAACCGTAAGGACAGCCGCTGGGCCGATATATTCACCGCAGTCCCCGACGACCCCAGCAAGTGGGCCGCATGGGAAGCAGCCGGTGAGCCTTTTGTTGCCGAAGCTGAAAAGCAAGTCGGCGGACAAATTGACTACTCAGTCTCTCACGCTGGCGAAACAGCGTTCCCTCGCTCGTTCCAGCTACTCGGTGAAAACGGTGTACTCACTTTCTACGGAGCCTCATCGGGATACCGCTTTACCTTCATGGGTAAGGCAGGCGCATCCTCGCCCGCAGCGCAGTTCTCAAAAGCGGGTCTGCGCGCAGGTCAATCACTTCTTGTAGTCTACGGACCGGGCGCTGAAGACGGCATTGTCGACCCTGTTGCTATCGAAGCCATCGAAGTGGGCTGCAAGCGCGGCGCACAGGTGGCGGTGCTCGTCGACACCGTGTCTCAGCGTGAGTTTGTTACCTCGCTCGGTTTCGGGGCTCAAATGAAAGGCGTGGTCAGCCTCGAGGAGATCGAGCGTCGACTGGGTGATGAGTTTGATCCACCGGGCCCCTTCCAAAAGATGCCAAACCCATTCACAGAGTCAGCGGCGTTCAAAGAATCGGTTCGAGCCTTCTCTGATCGCACACTAAAGCCCATCGGTTCAGCTATCGCACCGCTTCTGCGCAACACCTTAGATAAGCGTGGACTTCCGGATGTGGTGTTTGAGCGCGCGGGGCGCGACGGTTTGGCTTTAGCGACCTCTTTGGTTAAGCCTAATGTCGGCAAGATCGTTTACTCCGAGGATCTGAAAGGTGCACGTTTCAGTTTCTACGCTCCGCAGGTTTGGATGCGTCAGCGGCGCATTCTGATGCCAACGGCTGAGATTCGCGGAACACACCTCAATACAGCGCGCGAGTTTGCTGAGATGCAGGAACGCATCGCGGCAGGACATATCAGTGTATTGCCACCCACCATCATTCCGATGGAAGGCGTACCTGAGGCGCACCAAGCAATGTGGGAGAACCGTCATGCAGGCGCAAATTACGTCGCCATGCATGCCCTTCCACGCACCAATCTCAAGTCTCGCGATGAGCTTTATCGCGCTTGGGCTATTCGTGACGCCATGGAGCGTGGCGAAACACTTACAAAAGTTGATACAGGATCAGCAGGAGCACTCCAATGAATGATATGAGCGATATTCCCCAGGATCTGCTAACGCAGTCCATCGCCGGACGTCGACTCGACAACAAATGCATCATCCTTACTGGTGCTGCAGGCTCAATTGGTAGCTTTATTACGCGCCAACTTCTCAGAGAAGGTGCACGTGTCATGCTGACTGGTCGAGATCAGAGCAAACTTGATGATTTCATGGGTGATCTGGTTAGCGAGGGATTTGAGGAAACCTTTATGGTCAGCGCAACCGGTGACTGTGCGGATCCTGAGGTCTGCCGAGAGATCGTCGCGAAAACCGTTGCCGCATTTGGTCCGATAGATGTCTTGGTGAATAATGCAGGTGCGGCTGGTCCCAAGTTCACGCTGAGAGATATTCCGTTCACCGAAGCCGAACAGCGCGCTGCGGATTCGGATCAGACCATGTTTGATTCTGCGATGAACCTACTCGGTGCTCCCTGGAATATGGCGAGAGCTGCTGCGCCCCATATGTCTGCAGGCGCTAGCATCATCAACGTTTCAACCATTTTCTCAAGAACGCACTACTACGGTCGCATCCCATACGTGGTACCAAAGTCGGGCCTCAACGCGCTAGGCAAAGGTCTGGCGCTCGAGTTGGGTGAAAAGCAGGGTATTCGTGTGAACACCCTCTTCCCGGGTCCCATCGAGTCGGAGCGCATCGAGAGCGTATTTGCGCGAATGGACGAGCTACAGGGTGTCGAGCCCGGAAGTACAGGTAAAGAATTCCGCGATCTTATGATTACCACGCGCACGTCTGATGGAGGCCTTGAGTACAAGTACCCAACCCCGACGGACGTCGCCTCCGGTATCGTCTGGTTAGCTTCAGATGAGTCATCTGCCCTCTCTGGTCACCACATCGAAGTCACCAACGGTATGCAGGTGCCAGCGCAGAGTCGCTCGCAGCTTGTGTCATGGCCCGATAAGCGTCTTGAGGATTTGTCAGGTCAGGTCGTTTTGATTCTCGGCGGTGATGACTACCAAGAGGCCGTTACCTTTGCAGAGCGGCAAATTCAAAGCGGCGCGCGAGTCATGCTCGCTTTCCGCAATTTGAATACGGTCGGTCATGCACGCTCGCTGGTGCAGTCGCGCAATCTTGGCGACGTACAGCTGTCACATCTTGATCCACTCCGCCGTGAGTCTGTTGATCGTTCAATGCAACTCATCGCTGATCATTTCGGTCGTCTCGATGGCGTTATTTTGCTGCCACAGAAGCCAAACGGTGAGTACGGCTATTCGCTGACCACGGCAAATGATGAGGACGTGGCGAACTTTGTACGTGACGAGGTCGTTGCACCTGTTGCCTTCGCATCAGCCTTTGCTCGAAACATGGATCAACTGTTCGCCGAAGGCGAGCCGCCGGCCATCGTCTACGTCACCAATCCATCGGACCGTCATGGCAGCCTGATGAACGAAATCATTCGTGCATCGGTCGAAGCCCTAATTCGTGGCTGGCGTCACGAAGATGAGACTTTGGCGAACACCGGCGAACTGCCATGGGCAGTACAACCCAACCAGATGGTGCGCTACGACACCGAGGATCGCGAGGCTCTCACGTTTGCGGCTGACTGGGCGGCGACACTGACTAATCGTGTCCGAAAGATGGACTCGATCAACCTCTGGCTACCCCGAAGCATCAAACGATCAACGGGCAAGAGCTCTATGCCTTCCTCGATCTCGCGGGTACTTCCGGGTCTGCACAAGGGGCGAACAGCGGTTATCACGGGCGGCAGCTTGGGCATCGGCCTTCAATTGGGTCGTTTCCTCGCCATTGCCGGCGCCCGCGTTCTTTTGAGCGCTCGAAGCGAAGGCAAGCTTGCCGAGGCTCGTGACGAAATCGTCGATGAGCTCCGCAACATTGGCTACCCGCGTCCCGAATCACGAGTGACCATTCTCGGCGGTATCGACGTTGGTGATCCCGAGGCGCTTGATCGTCTCCACGACCACGCAGTTGCCGAATTAGGTCATGTTGACTTCCTCATCAACAACGCCGGTATCTCCGGTGCTGAAGAGATGGTGGTTGATATGACGCGTGAGGACTGGGATCGCACCATGGAAGCCAACCTGATCTCGAACTACTCGCTTATCCGCAAGTTCAGCCCTGCGATGAAAGCAGGCGGCAAAGGCTCTATTTTGAACGTATCAAGCTACTTCGGTGGCGAAAAATACGTCGCTGTGGCCTACCCCAACCGCGCTGACTACGCAGTCTCCAAAGCGGGACAGCGGGTATTAGCGGAAATTCTGTCTCGCCACCTTGGTCCAGAGATTCAGATTAACGCTCTCGCTCCGGGCCCTGTAGACGGTGCGCGTTTGAGAGGCTCAGCCGAAGCGCCCGGACTCTTCGATCGTCGTGGTCGTCTGGTGCTTGAGAACAAGCGTTTGAACGAAGTTCACAAGGCAATCTTGGCTGGGATGTCAGCAGGCTTTGACGCGGACGGCGTTATGTCGCTTGCGAGCAACGCTGTCGATAGTATCGACATCGATGCCCTACCCAAGCCGATTGCGCGTCTTGTACTCAAGATTCGCGATTCAGGTGGTTTGGGGAATTCATCGCAGTACCTCATGCATATGGGTATTGCAGCGAAGCTCATGACCCGTCTTGTGCGTGCTGGAATCCTGAGTGACGAGCAACACGAGCAATTCTTGGGGACCTTTATTGACGCCCCAGCACCCTTCTTTGATTTTGCAGAGACGTCAAAGCAAGCTGAGCAGATTGAAACGGGCATTCTAAATCGCCTCCATCTTCACAAGATGCCAACTGACGAGCAGGTCGGACTTTCAACCGTCTTCCACCTCGCCGATGACATTGTAAGTGGTGAGACCTTCCACCCATCCGGTGGTCTCAAGTTCGATCGTTCAGTCACCGAGGGTGAGCTTTTGCTACCACCCAACGAAACAGAAGTCGCAAAGCTTCAGGGCAAGCGCATTGTTTTGATCGGTGACTCGATGCGCAATGAGCTTACGCATATCGCCAATGGCTTCCTCGCGCAGAATGTTGAGAAACTGTGGATACTTACCAAGACCGAAGACTCAGCTAACGCAATGACGCATAGCGTCGATAATCCTCACGGTATCGATATTGAATGCCGCGCGATTGGCGATGATCTCGAGAGCAGCTTAGACGACATTCTGCGCAACGAGGGCGGATACGATGTTGTGGTTAGTAGCCCCTTCGAACGTCTCCCATTGAATGCCCTGGCCGCGAACGCTAATGAGCCATGGGATCGGGTATTGAGCGATCACGAGTTTAGAAAGCTTGTGCACGATCAACTAACACACCACTTCCGTGTTGCGCGCACATCAGCGCTGGTGCCGAGTTGTCAGATCGTATTGATCACGCCAGAAACATCATTGGCATCGACGCGAGAAGAATTCGCACTGGCACTCTTTGTGAAGAACTCACTCCACGCCTTCACAGTGACGCTGGGTGTAGAGGGTGAGCGACTCCCCACCGTGCCTGCCATCAACCAGGTTCAGCTAACACGACGCGCTCACACAGAGGAGCCTTCTAATGATCAAGAGCTCGAGGAAGAAATGATTCGTCTGGTTCACGCAGTCCTTCAGTGTTCGGTGCCCGCACCTGCACCCTCGGACAGCCGCTACCTCTCGAAGATCTTCCGCGGGAACGCAGTTACGGTGTAACTCAGGGCAGGGTGATCACCAAAACCGGGGCTCTGCCCCGGTTTTTTTTGTCCATTTTTTGATTGTCACAATTCTTTGCACCGACGCCGCTTTGTGAGTAGTCTCGGATGACACTAATAAAAAAGATATGACGGATGACAGAAGGCGGTTCAGCACTCCCCTTTAGTACAAAATTCTTGTATGGCTTCGGTTCGATAGCCTACGGAATCAAAGACAACGCCTTCGCCTATTTCCTCTTATTCGTCTATGTCCAGGTCTTTGGTATAGCACCAGATCTTGCTGGCCTCGCGATTCTGATCATGCTGATATTCGATGCGATCTCCGATCCGCTGATCGGTTATCTGTCGGATAACACGCGGTCGCGATGGGGGCGACGCCACCCGTTCATTTACGGTTCTGCCATTCCTGTCGCACTGACCTTCTTCCTCATTTGGGATCCGCCCGCAGGAATCAGTGATCAGGGACTATTCTGGTATCTGCTGCTAATGGGCATTGGAATCCGCACCACCATTACCCTCTACGAAATCCCAAGCACCGCGCTAGGTCCAGAGCTCACACAAGACTACGTTGAGCGCAGCTCACTCATCGCCTTTCGTATGTGGTTTGGCTGGTGGGGTGGCTTAGTGATGTGGAACCTACTCTGGCTTTTCGTTGTGTACAGCAGCATTAACGGTACTGAGGACGCGCGCTATAACGCTGAGACCTGGGTGGTCTACGGTATCGCCTGCGGCATCGTCATGGTTATCGCAATATTGGTTACAGGGATTGGTACGCACCGTCACATACCTGATCTGCACATGCCAGAGCTGGCTAAACCAGACAGTAAACGATCAGCAGTGATGGATGTCTTGAGGGATATCTGGACGACACTCAACGTCAGTCGGAATTACCGCATCTTGTTCATCGCCTATATCGTTTGCAAGGCCGCGTCGGGACTCTTCACCAATCTGACCTTGTTCTATTACAGCTACTACTGGGAGTTCGAACCCTCCGACATCCTTACCATTGGTATGACGCTGTTCATCGCGCCCGTTTTAGGGCTCAAGCTTGCGCCCATGTGCACGCGACTATTTGGTAAACGCGACACTGCCATTGGTTTCTTCGCGCTCGCGATGGTACTCGAAAACGCGCTTATCTCACTGCGGGTTCTAGATCTGCTGCCGTCGAACGAATCCCCCATCATTTTGGGGTCAGTCTTGTTTTGCCACCTTGCTGCCATCTGCAGCATGATCGTTGCCAGTACTGCTGTTGGGTCGATGGTGTTCGATACCGTTGAGGAAGTTGAAGCCGCCACACAAAAACGCATGGAAGGCACCCTCCTCGCCGCACGCTCGTTTGCTGAAAAATGTATGGCGGGCGTGGGCGCATTCTCCGCAGGTCTTATCTTGAGCTTCGCGGCGTGGCCCGAGGACGCGAAGCCGGGACTAGTTTCTCAGGCAACGCTCGATACGGTAGGGACCTACACCGTACTAGCCTCAGCCACGCTTTGGCTCCTCGGTCTGTTTTTCATTGCCAAGGTGCGAGAAAACAGAGAAGCGCACGCGGAGCGCCTGTCTGGCCTTGCCTCCAAAGCGCAAGAAGCCTGACATCAAAATAGGCTATCACTACACTACGGCTCATTTGGTCTAATATGACCTCAACGTAGCTGCCATCAATAGATGCACAGGCAATAAACGAAAAGGCAAAAAAACCAAGGGCAATAAACACAAGGAAATGAGCCATGTTCCGCTATGAAAAACAGCTTTTCTTGGGGCTCCTAGCCCTTCTCACGACCGAGCTTACGATCGCACTTCCCGCTGATCTAGACGCTAGAATCGAGAGAGTCCTCCCCAGTGTCGTTGCCTGGCGACGGGACTTTCATGAACATCCAGAGCTTAGCAATCAGGAATTTCGCACCGCCAAAATCGTCGCTGATCATCTGAGATCACTTGGCATGGAAGTAGAGACAGAAGTCGCGCATACCGGTGTTGTCGGCACCTTGCGTGGTGGTGATGGTCCTGTTGTGGCCCTTCGCGCCGATATGGACGCACTGCCTGTAACCGAACTCGTGGACCTGCCGTTTGCGTCAAAAACAAAGGGCATCTATCAAGGGCGTGAGGTCGGTGTTATGCACGCCTGCGGTCACGACAACCACGTCGCCATCTTGATGGGGGTCGCCGAAGTCTTGGCCGGCATGGGCGATGAACTACCGGGAACCGTTAAGTTTATTTTCCAGCCTGCCGAGGAGGGGACACCGGATGGTTCCGTGGGTGGCGCAGAACTGATGCTGACGGAAGGCGCCTTTGAAAATCCGCGTCCTGATGTCGTGTTTGGATTGCACGTCTTCCCCTTCCCTGCCGGGACCATTGCAACCCGTCCAGGCGGTCTCATGGCCTCCTCGGATCGTCATCAAATCACTATCAAGGGTAAGCAGACACACGGTGCGGTGCCTTGGGCCGGAGTTGACCCAATCGTTACTGCCAGCCAAGTGGTGCTCGGACTGCAGACAATTGTCTCGCGACAACTGGATGCCACGCTCACCCCCTCAATCGTGACTGTGGGACGCATCGAAGGTGGGGTAAGAAATAACATCATCCCCGAGTCGGTTGAGCTAGAGGGGACGATCAGAACCTTCGATGCGGCTACGCGCACCGACATCCACAGGCGTATTAGACGCACTGCGGAAAACATTGCAGAAGCCGCAGGCGCAACAGCGGATGTTGTTATTGACCAAGGCTATGGTGTGACACGCAACGATCCGACGCTGTACCGACAGATGGCGCCAACGCTGGAAGTGGTTGCGGGCGATCGTTTCATCGAAGCGACTCAGACAACAACCGCCGAAGATTTCTCGTATTTTGCTAACGAGGTACCAGGCTTATTTCTATTTTTGGGCGTCGCTCCGGATGACCCGAGCCTGATCCACCCAAACCACTCGCCACGGTTTTACGCCGACGAGCGGGCGCTCCCCGTGGGTGTTGAAGCACTCACCGCGATGACACTCGACTATCTGGTATCTAACCCCTAAGTCGCGTCTCAGCCCGCTAGCGGTTTAGCGCTCAGCTCGGGCTTTAGAACGTGTCTCGAAGCTGACGTTTGAGGATCTTCCCAATGTCGCTTCGAGGCAGCTCGTCCATAAAGGTAACGCCAGCAATCGCTTGAATAGGACTCAGCGCACTGTTCGCCTTAAGGCGAATATCTTCCTCGCTCCGCTCACTGCCTTGGCGTTTAACGACAAACGCCCAGGGGGTTTCTCCCCAGTGGTCGGAGGGTTTCGCCACTACGGCAGATTCAATGACCTCGGGCATAGCGTTCAACGCCTGCTCGAGATCGGTGGCGTAAATATTCTGGCCACCCGAGAGAATCATGTCCTTGATCCGATCACTCAGGAAAAGCCAACCGTCTTCATCGAGATAGCCAACATCACCGGAGCGATAGAACAATCTCCCCTCCTCGTCAAACCAATGCATGGCCTTGGTAGCTTCTTCGCGGTTGAGGTAGCCGTCACTCATGATGCCGGTGCGCCCCACAATTTCACCCGGCTCATTCGGGCCCAGCAGCTCGCCATCCTCGCCTAAAATGCGAAGCTCACCGCCCAGTTGGACCTGCCCAACTGAGCCCAGCTTGCCCAATTCCGCAGCCTTGCGAGCCACCAATGTTGTAGCAACACCGCCCTCGGTGAGCCCATAAAACTCCAACAGCTGTGCGTCGGTATCTCTGAGGATTTTCTCCTTCATTGCCGCTGAGAGCGGCGCGCTGGTTGAGAAAAGCCATTGAACACTAGCCCATTTATCTGGACTGTGATTATCGGCGGCCCACATGCGCTGATACTGCACAGGTACGAGCATTGCGTGTGTGATGCCATATTCCGCGATCAGATCATTAGCGCGTTCTGCATTGAACTTCCGCATGATCACCTGGGTGGCTCCCATCCAGACTGACGGCCACCAAGTTGTAATTGTGGTATTCGAATAAAGCGGTGTACTGGTGAGCACGATAGCTTCATCAAACGCCATCGTTTGTGTACCAGAAATCAAAAGATTTCGCGCAAGGTGACTGTGGATAATACCTTTAGGGGTGCCCGTCGTCCCGGAGCTGTAGAGAATGTCGTATTCCTCATCCAGCGACATGTGAACGTCGGGAGAGTCAACGGAGAACTGCGCAGCCCATGTCACATGGTCGGCAAACTGGTCACACGGCGTCTCTAGGGCAAAACGCAGGTCATTTCTTATCGAGGGCAAATCAGAAAAATGGGCGAGCGCTGGGTCACGATACTGATCAGATACAAACAGCCCCTTAACGGTACTGTCGAGCAGCATATTCCGCTGCGCTTCGGGCGTTGCAGTATTGGGCACAGGAACCATACTTGCACCCGAGCATAAGATGCCCATCATTGCCTCTGCACATTCAACGCTGTTACGCGATAAGACCGCTACACGGTCGCCCTTCCCGATACCCGCTGCGATCAAGCCGTTAGCAATCCGAAACACATGATCAATACTCGCTTCATTACTGCGCTCAACACCGTCGATGATGTAGGCGAGCTTATTAGGCTTCGACTGACGACGACTTTCTAAGCGTTCACAGAGTGAGATGGTCACGATTGATCTTCCTCAAAGGATTAAGTGGTTTTATTTTTCAAAGAGACAATATCAGAGCTTTGGCGCTAGGTGATCGCATAAATTGATTTTCCACAATTTGAACGGTTGTGGATGTTTCCTCGTACCAAAAGGGTTGCAGCAGTAACTGGGGAGCATGTTGTGAGCACATCAAACGAACAACCGAAAGTTAATGACACGCCAAAGTTTGTGGATCGTTTTGACGATGTCGTATTGGGACTCTTCGCCTTTGCCGAACGCGGACTATTGCTGCTTATCGGAGGCCTAGCCATTGTCGCTGTTGGCTTTGAACTTGCAGACTTTATGACAACGGGCGATATCAATCTTGCAGACCTACTACTGCTATTTATCTACCTAGAAGTTCTCGGCATGGCCTACGCTTATTACTCGACGCACAGTGTCCCCGTGACGCTTCCGGTATTGATTGCAATCACCGGTATTACGCGATTAATCCTGCTCAGCAAAGACTCAGAGCCGACCAAGCTTATGTTCGAAGCCGGCGCTGTATTGCTCCTTGCAGTCGCATACGGCGTTCTGAGTTGGTCCGCCAATAAATTCAAGAGCAACCGAAAGCACTAAGTCGTCTAATGGCGAATTAAAAACGCACCTTTGTACGTCTCAGTACGGGAATAAAATCGGCTAGACTGAACAATCAATTTCATTCGCCCTGCAGGTTCAATGCTCCGCTTCCAAATCAAAGCGCTCACCGCCCTCGTGTTTTGTGCCGTCAATAATGCTGTGGCGTCACCGGTATCCTTCTCTGAAGTTCTAGACCTTAGCGTTGACCCTGATCGCGTTTTGCAGCGCTATGGTGGCCAAAGTCAGCAAACGCTCGTGCATTTTCCTTTGGACACCATCGACAGCAACCCTATTCTCGTTATTCACGGGGGTTGCTGGTCGAATGCTTACGGTGTGGATCACGCACTACCCATGGCAGCAGCACTTTCCGAGATGGGGCTTGATGTGTGGGCCGCCGAGTACCGACGGGTTGGTGACGAGGGTGGAGGATGGCCGGGTAGTTTGGATGATGTTAAGTCAGCCCTACGGTACGTCACTAAAATCACGGGTGAGGCTGCCTTATTGATAGGCCACTCCGCAGGCGGACACCTTGCTCTCAAAGCTGCCGAGGATCCCGATTTGTTGATCAGCGGTGTTGTTGCTCTTGCGCCTATCACCGACCTTATAAGCTACGGAGCCAAGACAGGTAGTTGCCAATCTATGGTGGCAAAGTTCATGGGCGACGATAGCTACCACCCCAGTGCTGCCTATCAATCGGCATCGGTTGGGATCGAAGATATCAAGGTGCCGACCACAGTTGTTATCGGCGACGCAGATCCAATTGTGGGCATCAATCAGGTGGAGCGTTTTACTTCGGAGCAGCTACGGACCATCCCAGAAGCCGGTCACTTCGATCTGATTCACCCCGAAACCCGTGCCTTCGAAGTAGTTAAATCAATGATTGACCAGTTGCTTAAAGAGACCATTCAAGCTCGGACGGACGCACGAGATGAGTGATGTTCTCTTCGACCAACTCAGGGCACAGTTTCACTTACCTGACGACAAAATCTATCTCGATGGTAACTCGCTTGGGGCGCTACCAAGGGCTACTCCTCCCACCTTAGCCGATGCTGTTGAGAAACAGTGGGGAGAAGACTTAATCGCCAGCTGGAATACGCATGACTGGATCGATCTACCGCTCAAAGTTGGCAACCAAATTGGCAAGCTCATTGGCGGGGCCGATGACACCGTCGTGTGTTGCGACAACCTTTCGATCAACCTCTACAAGGCAATACTGGCGGCTCTCGAATTAAATCCGACGCGCACATTGGTATGCGTTGAAAAACACCAATTTCCCAGTGATAACTACATCGTCGCGGGGGTTTCACGGCTACTTGGAAACGACAGATGCTCAATAAACCCGTTGAGCATTGAGCATATAACGCCCGAACAGTTGAGTGATGCGGCAGTACTTGTGCTCTCCCACGTCGATTACAAAACCGGCAGCTTGAGAGATGTGGCGCAAATCACCGCTGTTGCGCATGCCGCGGGTGCCCTCGTCATTTGGGACTTGGCCCATAGCGCAGGCGTCGTTGATATCGATCTGACTGCCTGTGAAGTCGATTTCGCAGTCGGCTGTACCTATAAATTTCTCAATGGCGGCCCGGGCGCTCCGGGTTATCTATACGTTGACCCGAAACATCAGTCAGCAAGCAATGCGATACCCGGTTGGATGGGCCATGCGGCGATGTTCGACTTCGAGTCGTCCTACAGACCCGCGCAGGGAATTCGGAGATTTCTCACGGGAACCCAAAGCGTGCTTGCCCTCAGCGCAGTGAGCGCCGGACTAAGGATTTTCGATTCGATCGCTATGAGCGACCTTAGAGCGCGCAGCCTCCTATTAACTCGACAATTTATCGACCGGTTAGATAGAAGCTCAGTCGCATCAGCGACCACTGTCATCACACCCAGATCTGATCATGAGCGGGGTTCTCAAGTAAGTGTGACGCTCGAGAATGCATTTCCTATAAGCCAAGCGTTGATCGACGGCGGCATTATCGTAGATTTTAGAGCCCCAAATATTATTCGTTTTGGATTTTCGCCGCTATACAACACACCGTCCGAAGCGATAGCAGCGGTTGAAGCCCTCGAGGATATTGTGAGAGAAAAGCGTTACGAAGATCCAAAGTACAACGTGAAATCCAAGGTCACATGAGCACAAACTCCGAGCAGCTAGCGCTCCTCGACAGTCATATTCGGGACATCCCTGACTTCCCCAAGCCGGGCATCATCTTCAAAGACATTACCCCTTTGTTGTCGAACGCTGCCGCATTTAACGTCGCAGTCGATATGCTGGCCGAGCACCTTTGTGACTCTGACATTGATTTCATCGCTTGCCCTGAAGCACGAGGTTTTATTTGGGCAGCGCCGCTTGCTTACCGACTCGATGCTGGGATCACGTTGATACGTAAACCGGGCAAACTGCCTGCAGACACCATCGAGTACACCTTTGATCTCGAGTACGGCAGCGATGCGTTGAGCATCCACGCCGATGCCTTCGCTGGCAAACCCAATCCAAGCGTTCTTATTGTCGACGACGTGCTTGCCACTGGCGGCACAGCACAGGCGACAGCTGAACTGGTAAGTGCCGCTGGCGGCAAGGTGATAGGTATTGCGGTATTAATCGAATTGAATTTCCTCGATGGCCGATCTCGGCTTGCTGGTTTGCCCGTTACCTCTCTACTGAATTACTAACAACACGAGCAGCACTGTGCTCATCAAATGAAATCCGTGTAACTAGTATCATGGGACGTGACTATGAAGGACTCACGACCCATGGATCAGTGGCTCCGCCAACCATGAAAGACCCTCTAACTCAGAAAAGCCTTGTACGGATTGAAGTACATATCCTTGCCCGATGACAACAAATGATGGTCTCAATCTCACATTGAGGCTCGATCACGCCGAACTACCCCAAAGTCGTTAGTCAAAAAGCTGAAAATTAATATTCTGCGTAAAGGGTTTCATATACGTTTGCACCGAAAAATAAGGGGCGAAGAATGCAAGGTTTCGCTTTAAACGACATATTCAAAATCGGCATAGGTCCATCGTCGAGTCACACGATGGGACCCATGTACGCTGCACAGCATTTTCTATCACAACTCGAGTCACGAGCTGAGCCCGGCCCTTTCAAAGTGCAGGTCACATTGCATGGCTCATTGGCCGCAACCGGTGATGGCCACGGAACACCCGGAGCAATCACGGCAGGGTTAATGGGTTACCACTACGAGACGGTAACGCTACCTGATATTGAGGCCGCTTGGATAAAGTCCGCCACCGACGGTCATTTGGTGTCGCTTTCCGGCTGCGTTGTTGAATTTAATGGTGAGAAAGAGTTGATTCGGGATACCGTCCCGCTGGCGGGACATCCGAACGGAATGACCTTCGTCGCTTGGAAGAGCGATGAGCAGATCGCTCATGCGCAGTACTTCTCCGTAGGCGGAGGGATGGTTGAGGATCATAATCGTGTGTCTCTTGCAACAGCTCATATTGGCGACGGTCCTGCGCCCTTCCCTTACAAATCGATGGATGAGTTGGTAGCGCTCTGCGAGCGAGAGAAATTGTCAATCGCAGAACTCCAAGCAAGAAATGAACACGTCTGCTTACGGCGCGAAGAATTTGACCCGATGTCGGACAAACTGTGGCGCGTGATGAGCGATTGTATCGATCGCGGCCTCTCCGCGGAGGGTGAGCTACCCGGAGGCCTCAAGGTGAAAAGACGGGCAGCTACATTGTGGCAACGTCTGTTGAACAACTCTCAGGGTGACAAGGCGCCAGCTAATGCCGCCCAGCGCGCTATGGTGTACGCGATGGCGGTCAACGAGGAAAACGCAGCCGGTGGTCGTTTGGTGACAGCACCGACAAATGGCGCAGCAGGCATTGTCCCTGCGGTACTGCGCGCGCATTTGGACGAATACAAGCTGAATGAAGCGGGTGTTAACCGGAACGTCAGCCGCTTCTTGCGAACGGCGACGGCTATCGGCGGCTTATTCAAGATGAATGCGTCTATCTCGGGCGCCGAGGTAGGTTGCCAGGGTGAAGTGGGTGCCGCGGCATCGATGGCCGCTGCGGGGCTCACCGCCGCTATGGGCGGAAGCCCACGTCAAATCGAGAACGCTGCCGAGATTGCGGTCGAGCATTGCCTTGGACTGACTTGTGACCCGATTGGTGGCCTAGTGCAAGTGCCCTGCATTGAGCGAAATGGCATGGGCGCCGTAAAAGCCATAGCCGCATCAGATCTCGCCCTCGCCGGAGATGGTCAATTTATGATCTCGCTCGATCAAGTCATCGATACCGTCCGCGAGACAGGTAAGGACATGGATAGCCGTTACAAGGAAACAGCTCGCGGTGGCCTCGCTATTCATGGCCTAAAAATCCCTGTCACCGCCGTTGAGTGCTGAGGAAGATGATTAATCTCGAGACGACACCTGCCAATCCACTAACACTCATTTAGCGAGCGTTAATGTCCGCCGGTACTATGCAGGAACAAAACCATCCTCAAGTGACGTCTAAGCACTTACTGGGAAGCCTGCTCCAACCACGTTTCCATTAAGCTGAAGTCATTCGGCACCTCAGACTGGATCGTCAGCATTTCCTGATTACCAGGATGGCTAAACGCTAACGAATAAGCGTGCAGCCATAGCCGCTTAACACCCACTCGCTCTTCGATAAAGCGGTTATGTGTTCCCTTGCCGTACCGAACATCACCCAAAATGGGGTGAGAGATGTGCTTCATATGTCGTCTCAATTGGCGATACCGCCCGGTGACAGGCTTGAGCTGAACTTTGGAATAACGCGCTTCTGGATAGCGATCGACAGGCTCCGGTATTGTCCAGGAAGCTAGCGTTGTCAGCTCCGTTGCGGCCTCCCTAACCACGCCTTCTTTGGTTTTTCGTCCCTTGCTGTCGACTTCATCACGCAGCGGATGGTCAATGCTCAGGCTCAAAGAGGTGTGGCCTCTCACAAATGCGAGATAGGATTTATCTACCACCCCTCGCTCAAACATAAGCGATAATTCGCGCGCGATCTCGGAACTCAATGCAAATATGACGAGGCCTGATGTTGGCTTATCGAGTCGATGAACAGGAAACACGTGCTGCCCCAATTGATCTCGTAGGGTTTGCATCAAAAACACGGTCTCCCGTGCATCGATGCCGCTTCGGTGTACCAGCATGCCCGCTGGCTTATTTACAACCACCAGCACGTCATCGAGGTAACAAATCTCAAGCTCGGGCGCCCCAGTCATTGAATCGAAATCACAGGAAATCAACGTATCCAAATCAGCCCGATCTTCAGTCATCGCGTGCATAACCCTTGAAATACGAGGTTAAAGGATGATTTTCCGTCCTCATGGAACGACCATGTCACACCAGGGCACCTGCCCACCTCCAAACGCAGTAAGTGTAGCGCCCCAATCACCCTGAGGTGTTGTTTTTTACAATGTATTCCCAAGACTTAAGCCTTTAGTATGGCGACACAAAATAAGCCAAAAAGTTAAGTCCATACTTAACCCGCGTAGCCGCGTAAGGACAAAGCCATGAGCGACCAACACAAGCTTTACATCAACGGAGAGTGGATTCAGACCGAAGCCTCGGTGGCTAACGTCAGCCCTTCGGATACCAACGACGTTATTGGGCAGTATGCACAAGCTTCTGCGGCTCAAGTCCAAGCCGCAATTGCTGCGGCAAACACGGCAGTTGCCGAGTGGGGTCAGTCTGCCCTCGAGACGCGATACACCCTGCTAATGGATATAGGCAGTGAGCTCATTGCTCGGAGCGGCGAATTGGGCGAACTGCTCGCCCGCGAAGAGGGAAAAACCCGTGCTGAGGGTGTTGGTGAGGTCTATCGATCTGGACAGTTCTTCCACTACTTTGCCGCCGAGGTCCACCGTCAGATCGACGATCGCGCGGAGTCTGTTCGACCTGGCATTGAAATCGACACACGCCGGGAGCCGGTCGGTGTTGTTGCGATCATCAGCCCATGGAACTTTCCCATGGCAACTGCCGTCTGGAAAATCGCGCCTGCGCTCGCCTTTGGTAACTCGGTGATCTTCAAGCCCGCCAATCTTGTGCCTGCCAGTGCCTGGGCACTGGCTGAAATCATTTCGCGTCAAAGCGCCCTGCCTGCCGGAACATTTAACTTGGTAATGGGCTCGGGCGGTGCTGTGGGTGATGCGATCATCAACAGTCCCGACATCCATGCCGTATCGTTTACAGGCTCGCTCCCAGTCGGTCGCGAGGTTGCTAAAGCAACTGCAGCAAACTTGGTGAAATGCCAGCTTGAGATGGGATCAAAGAACGCCCTGATCGTTGCGGCGGACGCCGATCTCGATGTTGCCGTAAACGCTGCGTTTGTCGGTGCTTATAGCGGTACGGGACAAAAATGCACGGCGTCATCTCGACTCATTGTCGACGCCAGCGTACACGATGAATTTGTAGCAAAGCTCATGGCTAAGCTCGAGACAGTAACCATCGGTCACGCACTCGGCGAGGGCGTCGATATCGGCCCGGTTGCCTCCGAAGTCCAGCTGAATGAAAACTTAGCCTGGATTGAGAAAGGGCAAGCAGAAGGCGCAACGCTGGCCTTCGGCGGGAACCGTATCGACGCCGAAACCGATGGGTATTACATGGAGCCAACGCTTTTTGTTAATACGAGTAATGAGATGAGCATCAACCGTGAGGAGCTATTCGCACCAATAGCCTGCGTGATTAAAGCTCATGATTACGCGCATGCGCTTTCAATACTGAATGACACCGAGTTTGGCCTGACGGCTGGCATCATCACACAAAGCCTCAAAACCGCATCAGACTTTAAGCAGCGCGCAGTAGCGGGCTGTGTCATGGTTAATCTTCCTACCGCGGGTACCGACTATCACGTCCCGTTTGGTGGCCGTAAAAACTCCAGCTTTGGCCCGCGAGAACAAGGTCAATACGCGAGAGAGTTCTACACGACCGTCAAAACCAGCTACGTACAGGCCTAAATCGGAGCGGCACAGTGAATTCAGAGTGGACAGTCATTGATGGGCTGCAGTATTCAGCCTGGTCAAGAGAGATATTCGAGCAGATGCATGCGGGTGGTCTCAACTGCGTGCACGTCACCATTGCCTATCACGAGAACACCCGTGAAACGTTGACGCGAATTGGCGAATGGAACCAGCGATTCGAGTCGATGCCAGACCTTATCCGTCCTGTCTTCGAACCCAGCGATATAGCCAAGGCAAAAGCTGAGGGCCGGATTGGTATCATTTTCGGGGCACAGAACTGCTCGCCGATAGAAGATGAGATTCGACTGGTTGAGGTCATGCGTCGCCTCGGCCTCATGATCATGCAACTCACCTATAACAACCAGAGTCTCCTCGCCTGTGGCTGTTACGAGGACGAAGACAGCGGACTCACTCGCTTTGGCAAGCAGGTCATCAAAGAGATGAACCGAGTCGGCATGGTGATCGACATGTCGCACAGTGCTGAGCGCTCGACGCTAGAAGCCATAGATTATTCAGAGCGCCCCGTGATTGTTTCGCACGCGAACCCGAGCCACTTCCACCCAGCGCTTCGAAACAAGTCCAACAAGGTGATCGACGCGGTAGCAGCCAATGAGGGCATTCTTGGCTTCTCGCTCTACCCCTTCCATCTCAAAAATGGGCCCAAGTGCACGCTAGATGATTTTTGTGACATGGTCGTTTGGAGCGCTGAGCGTATGGGCATTGATCGCATAGGCCTTGGTTCAGACCTTTGCCAGAGCCAGCCACAGAGTGTCTTGGAGTGGATGCGAACTGGTCGGTGGTCCAAAGTTATGGATTACGGCGAGGGTTCATCAGACAACGCAGGCTGGCCCGATAGCCTGAGCTGGTTTGCCGATAACCGCGATTTCCCGGGCATCGCCGAGGCACTCTCCAGACGTGGCTTCTCAAACACAGAGTTGGGTAAAATCATGGGCGGAAATTGGGTTGATCTACTGACACGCGCCGCAACTCCACTATCATCGCGACCAAGCAGCATTTAGCTGCGGTGGGGAAAGCATGTGAATCTCGAGCAGACGACACAAAACATCAACCTTTGGCTAAGACCCCCCGCCTCGGTCATGGAGCTACCAAGACTGGGGTCGTTTTCCAGTAGTCGCTTAAGCTTTGCCCGCTCCTTGATTCGGAAAATGGGTCGACAGCGATGGCAGATAACACAGACGCGCTTTGATCTTAATGCCGATGGCTATGGTGAGGTTATCTATCGGATACAAACACCTCAGTCGCGATATCACGTTGTCATATTTTCGCGCTTTTTAAAGGATGACGATCGCTCAGACCGCGTGATAGCAGAAGCTTGGGATCTTACCTTTGGTTTAGTCGAAGGCGATGTTGAAGAGGATCTGATGGCGTCACTGTCAGAAAACATCCCACTTCAAGAAGCAGGGCGACAACATCCAAACTTACTTGTCATATCAAGAGCTAACCGAAGTGTTCGAAACTTTTCTGAGTTCGTTGAGCGGCTTAGCGAAGGTCATCAGCCAGATGTCTCATTGCTGAAGACGGCGGGTTACCTATACCGAACTACAGCCGTATACGGAAACGGCAAATTTGGCATTGCCGACTATGCGCGGCTAAAACATAACCCCGATTTCAGACAACCTTTCTCTGCCCAAATGACGGCTGTTTACGTTCTTCGTCAATTTTCCATCGATCAGGTAGAACACATCGCCCATCACAAAAGTGCCTCCGCTGCGTCATTGTCATCAGATCTCAAGCGCTACATCGGTATCGGAAACTCAACAGGCTTGGGCATGGCACCTTTTCTCATTAACCATCCACTGTTAATCAACCAGTGGATACACATGCGTGAGACAGCGCTAAGTCTCGTCAAGCAGGAGGCGGCTGACGAGGAAGTTCAGCACCGCTTGCAGGGCTTAATGCATCGGGCAATTCAAAGCCTTGAGGAATGTAATATAGAAAACGCCGAGCAGCGCGCGATCAATGAAGAGGTGGTCAACGAATTATCCATGGCGGCGACATGGCTCGACCAAGTAGCAGCGGACACAGATTTGTGGCTTCAACTTACAGACTGGGCTGAGGCGGCGTTCACCGTAGAAACGCAGGAGCTAATCAATACACTGCTCATCGAACTTTACCCCGACCACACGGACGGTCTCGAGGATTTCATGGCCGCAGAGGAGTCGATGGATCTCGTACCCGAAATGCCTCTCATACAGCTTAAGCAACTGATCGAGACGCATTTGGACTGGGCCTTGCAAGTCGATTTAACGTCACCTGATGAGTGTTATTGGTTCTGGTACCGCTCGATCGAAAAAGAGGAGCCGAGGCTTGGCATTCGCGCGGTGGATGAGGGCCTAGAAAAAGAGCTCTCTCTCGCAATTGGACCGCGCATACAGCGCGTCCACAACAATTTGGATACCCACTTAGAGAGAGACGCTACCGCGTTGACTATCGACTACCTAATGAATAATCCACGCGACAGTGACATCGTTCGACGCATACAAACGATGGCCGGGTCCGCATACGGAGAAATAAGGGCCAACCTATGGCATCGCGACATGAAACCCATGCACTTGCTGCGAACAAAACTCTCATTCCTCGGTGCGCAACGTTTTGACCCTAGGGGTGACCGCTGGGTTCGAGTGACCTTTTTTCAGGGAGCACCCCTTATCTCCGAGCTCAATGCTGAGCCCGTCGACTTATTGGAGTTTGACGATTGGAGCTTTGCTCTCGCGCCACAAAACGGGTCTCAACCAGCAACATCATGAAGATTTCTTTTAATGAACTGCAGTCGCTATCTTGGAAAGCCTTCATTGGGCTCGGATTTTCTGACGGACAAGCCAGCGATGCGGCGGATATGTTGTGCTGGATGGAGAGCTTTGGCTTGGAGGGTGTAAAAACGCTCAAAGACGCGCTCGAACAATATTCGCTTGAGCACCCCTACTCGCCGCCCGATATTTTATACAAAGACACGGATGTCACTGTAGTGGATGCTCATAACATCAGCGTTCTCGCCTGCTCGCACCTCCCCCTTGAACTGGCGTTCACACAAGCGCGTGCTCGCGGGTTATCTGTGCTAAAGATTAGGCGGTGTCGACAGCGACAGCTCGTTATGGGTTATTTAGCGAGGCTGGCGATCCGTGGCATGAATGTCACTGCTTTCTGGCGCAATTCGCAGACACCGCTTACCGAACAGGTTGTAGGGTTTCGCGCAGGCTCCTCCGTTCCCTCTATACGAATCTATGCGGTTTCCGAACTGCCTGACGAGAACAAGGACAATACGGGCATCACTGTTGTCATGGCAAATCACGTGGATCTGCTGCCAACAATGCGTTCAGAGTATGAGTACGACCTTCTTGCAAGACACGATGAGAGTGATCTCCTAGAGGTGAGATCAAAGACCGAGCGCGAAGGCATAACCGTTAATGCTGCACTCTGGGAACAACTGCAGGGGTTAGCAAAGCTCACGCTGGTCGCATCAACCGCAAGCTCCCGACTCGGCGCTGGCCCCGCAGACTGAAATTACTTGCGGGAGCGACGTCGGCTCGCTTCACAGTGTATTTCCTCATCTCTTCATCCTCCCGAGCAGGCAGTCTATGGTGCCCAAAAATGAAATACGCCGATAAATAAAAAATGAAAAGGCATAGTCAAAAATTTCAGCTACCATCTGCGCAGAATAACAATACAGCTTCAGGCGACAATCATGCCGTTTAGACTACTTAAATACGGTTTATCGAAAGATTACCCTTTCGAAAAAGAGGCTGACTTACCTTCGCCGAGTGAACTAAAACGTCATTACGACGTGGTGATTATCGGTGGCGGTGGTCATGGCGTTGCAACGGCCTACTACCTTGCCAAATACCACGGTATTACCAACGTCGCTGTATTGGAGAGAGGCTACTTGGGTGGCGGCAATACAGCGAGGAACACCGCGGTTATTCGCTCGAACTATCTAACGCCTGAAGGCGTTAAGTTCTACAGCGCCTCGGTTAAGTTGTATGAGGACCTCTCCAACGAATTTGATTTCAACATCATGTATTCGCAACGAGGACAGCTGACCCTCGCACACACCGACGCTACCGTGAGAGCCTTCCGGCAACGCGCAGAGGTCAACAAGCATTTTGGTGGACGAACCGAGCTTATCGATCCGTCTGATATTGCCGAGCTCGTCCCCACGCTAAATCTAAACCCGGCGAACTTACCCGTGCTCGCAGGTCTATGGCACAAGGACGGTGCTACGGCGCGACACGACGCAGTAGCCTGGGGCTATGCAAAGGGCGCAACGCAACGCGGCGTCGAACTTCATCAACTCACGGAAGTGACAGATGTCGTCGTTAGCGAGGGTCGAGTAACAGGGGTGAAAACTAATCGTGGGAGCGTTGAGGCAGGTGTTGTCATCCAAGCTGTCGCAGGACACAGCGCTCCCATGGCGCGCAAAGCGGGATTCGAATTGCCGCTCGTTGCCTATCCGCTACAGGCCATGGTGACACTGCCCGTAAAACCCTTCCTCACACCCTTGGTAAGCTCCTCGGCTCTCCATTGCTATGTTCAGCAAACGTCGCGTGGTGAGATCGTTGTCGGTGGTGGTTCGGACCCCTACCCGCTTTACAACAGCCGCGCCTCCCTCCCCTTAAAAGAGAGCCTGATATCGAGTGCGGTTGAGATGTTCCCTTTCTTGAGCGAAATGCGACTCCTTCGCCAGTGGGCGGGCATTACCGATATGACGACGGATTACAGTCCTATCATGGGCTTGAGTCCAATTAAGAATTACTACATCGACGCCGGTTGGGGAACGTGGGGCTTCAAAGCCACCCCCATTTGCGGCAAGACCATGGCCGAGTTGGTTGCCAGCGGCGGCAAAGTCCCCGAACTCATTCAGCCCTTTGAGCTAGCCCGTTTTGATCGCTTCAAGCAGGTCAATGAAATGGGCGCAACAGCAGCGAGTCATTGAGGTAGCGCATGAAGATCATGAACTGCCCATTAAACGGGCCTCGAAATATCAGCGAATTTGTCTACGGCGGTCAGGTAAAAGCCATGCCTGACGTTAACAGCGTATCCGACGAAGCCTGGGCAAATTACGTGTTTTACGAGCAAAACGATATTGGGATCGTCCTCGAGTGGTGGTTGCATAGCCCCAGTAGCTATTGGTTCATTGCCGAGCGTCACAACGCCAGCGACGAGATCCTTCGGACCTACCCTGCCGATGAGCTTTTCAAAGAGCGGATTGATTTCGCCGCTAGCGAGGCTGATGCATGAAACGTGTCAGTAATGAATACTTCGGCCAATGGGTGAACGCTGACGAAAAAGTGCGCTTCACTTTTGAAGGTAAAGAGATAAATGGACTGGCAGGAGACTCAGTGGCCTCCGCCTTGATCGCGAACGATCAATGGCTGCAGTCACGGTCTTTTAAATATCACCGTCCTAGAGGTCCACTCACGCTCTGTGGGCATGACGCAAACACCCTTATTCAGACACCGACTACACCCAACCTTCTGGCCGATCACCTTCGGGCGGAAGATCACCTCGCGGTATCGGCACAAAACTACACGGGCAGCCTGAATTTTGACCTTTCTCGAGTGCTCGACTGGTTTGGACGCTTCTTACCCGTCGGCTTCTATTACAAAGCGTTCTTCAAACCACGAGGTATCTGGGCCTATTGGGAACCTATTGTCAGAAAGGCTGCGGGCCTGGGTATTAGCAACCTCAAGGTCAAGGCGCCCTATAACGATAAGACATATGTCTTTTGTGATATCGCTGTTGTTGGTGCTGGCCCTGCGGGACTAAACGCAGCGCTGCATGCCGCCAGTGCGGGCGTAAAGGTTGTGTTGATCGAGCAAGAACAGCACTTAGGGGGATCACTCAACTACCATGGCTTTGGATACTCAGCATCACCAAGTGTCACCCCTCGCAGTGACGAAAATACGGACTCTGGACTCAGAGAACGGTTCTCGACTACAGCAGCGCAGCGCAATAACCTTGTGAACGCGGTCGAGTCCCACCCCAATATCCGTGTTCTTAGCTCTGCCACCTGCAATGCATGGTTTACCGACCACTATTTACCGGTCTTACGAGGCACGCGACTCATCAAGCTTCGAGCGAAACAAACCATTCTCGCTACTGGATCCAGCGAGCAGCACGTCGTCTTTCGCAACAACGATCTGCCAGGCGTGGTTATGTGCAGCGCACTCGATCGCCTCACTCGCCTCTTTGGAGTCATTCCCTCAACCCCCGTTGTCGTGCTCGCCGGTAATGATCATGCGTATCGTACCGCGCTCAGCAGCCATGATGGTGGCGCAAACGTTACGGCAATTATCGACCTGCGTGATCGCTGTGATGACCCTGCGCTGTCTGGCGCTGCGCACGCAAGAGGCATCACCCTATACGCGGGCTGTACGGTTTATGAAGCCTCAAGTACTGCCACTGGGCATGCGTTGTCGAAGGTCATTGTCCACCGCCTTGGTAGCGACGGTGAAGCAAGTGAGAAAGTCGCAACACTCGACTGTGGCGTGCTCGCAATGTCGGCCGGATTCATGCCGGCCTATCAACTGGCCTGCCAAGCGGGAGCGGTCCTTAGTTATGACGATGAGGCAGCACAATTCCAGCTCTCAAAACTTCCTGCCGGCATGCACCTAGCGGGCAGTGTCGATAGTGTTTTCTCTATATCGGCGGTCGAAGCCAGTGGTCGAAATGCTGCGCGCCAAGCATTAAGAAGTCTGAATGCTGAACTCGCTGTAGACGACGAGAACATCATCTGCGACGAGCAGGTCAATCATCCCTGGCCCTTTGTTAGGCACCCCAAAGGTCGTGAGTTTGTCGATTTTGACGAAGATCTGCAGATAAAAGACATCGTAAACGCCACACGAATGGGCTATCGAGATATCCAACTGGTTAAGCGTTTCTCTACGGTAGGGATGGGGCCGTCACAAGGACGTCACTCAGCGCTACCAACAGCACGTTTGGTGGCCAAAGCCACTAAAAGGTCCGTCAATGAGACCGGCGTCACTACGGCTCGACCACCACTGACACCCGAACCCCTGGGGCTCCTTGCTGGCCGAAGATTCCATCCACTGCGGCGCACGCCCCTGCACGATCGGCATTTAGGACTGGGCGCACAAATGATGCCTGCAGGTAATTGGCAGCGACCCGCGTTTTATGGCCCCCAAGAGCAGCGAGCTACCGCAATTCAGGCGGAGGTCAACGCAGTCCGAACGGAGGTGGGCATCATTGATGTCAGCACACTCGGCGGCATTGAGCTTCGCGGGCCTGACGCAGCAGAGTTTATGAATAGGCTGTATACCTTCGGCTTTGCCAAACAACCCATTGGAAAAACACGATACGCGGTGCTGACAAACGAACTGGGGGTGGTTGCCGACGACGGCGTGGCCGCCAGGATTGGCGAAGATCATTACTACGTCACCGCCACTACCAGCGGCGTTGATCGCGTTTATCGCGACATGCTCAAGTGGAATGCGCAGTGGCGTCTTGATTTGGATATTGCCAATGTAACAAGCGCCTTTAGTGCAGTGAATATTGCAGGCCCGAAATCACGTGATGTCCTCACAGCTCTGGGTTGTGATATCAGTCTGGAGGCCGATGATTTTCCTTATCTCGCCTATCGCGAAGCGATACTTGTCGGCGTACCCGCGCGTATGATGCGTGTAGGTTTTGTCGGTGAGCTTGGCTACGAATTACACGTCCCCTCCCCTTATATTGGCGTCCTTTGGGATCGACTGATGGAAGCAGGTCAAGCATTTGGAATGCGCGCTTTTGGCGTGGAAGCGCAACGGCTTCTTAGGCTAGAAAAAGGTCACATCATCGTAGGACAGGATACTGACGGAATGACGCAACCCGATGAGGTTTCTCTGCGTTGGGCGATCGCCAAAAAGAAACCCTTCTTCGTCGGTGCGAAAAGCGTGGAGATACTCTCCAAAGCACCGCTTGAGCGCAAGCTCGTTGGCTTTGAACTTGGGGCGAACGCTCCGCAACCAAAAGAGGGGCATCTCGTCATTCGAGACGGCGACATCGTCGGCTCCGTCACCTCCTGCGAGTACTCACCAACACTCAATAAAATTATTGGCTTGGCTTATGTTCACCCTGCTGATTCAGCATCAGGCGCTGAAATCCTAATACGGACGGATAATGCGGTACATGTGCATGCTCACGTTGCAGATACGCCGTTTTACGATCCCGAGAATGCGAGGCAAGCGCTATGAGCGAGCAAAGCGATAACCTCTTTGAATCACCTTTGCTCGGCGCAACCTACGACGGTGCGATTTCGATAAAGGATTACACCCAAAAACGACGATGGGGCTTTAGAGGTAAAGATGCCGCTGCTGCTCTGAGAGCTGAGGGTTGGAATCTATCCGATGCGCCCAATCAAGTTGTTTCAGCCAATGAACAAACGCTTACCATGGCGCTCAGTCAACGGGAGTTTTGGTTTCTTGATGCGCGTACAGATGCCGAATCTATCGACGCGAAGGATGATGCCTTCACCGAGGGGGTGTATCCGCTTTTCTGTCAGAACAGCCATGCCTGGTTGGTTGTGAGTGGCGATCAAAAGGCTGAAATGATGGCGAAACTCTGCGGTGTGGACTTGTCGCCCCATGCATTCAGCGTTGGAGATGTCGCACAAACCCAAATGGCACTGATCAACTGTATCGTCGCGCGACATGAACTCGATGGAGAAGATGTATTCTCTCTCCTCGTAGATCAGTCATACGCCGAGTATGCGCTTGAAGCGCTACTGGATGCGCGAGCAGAATACCTGTAGGCCGGTCCAGGCCGCGCTGGGAAGCCGATGACTCAAGAGAAACGCAGCTTACGAGGATAGCTCGGCAATCTGCGCAAGAAGACTGTCAGGCACCTCAACACCCTGCGCTTCGTGTAAGCGCCGCAATTCAGCTCGGCGCTCACCCGGTACTCTCACTTCATTGTCTCTCGTTAAATCGCTGAACATGGATTCTAAGTGCGCCACAAAGCCATTACTGAAGAACGCAGGATCCATGGCGATAATGGTTTGACCGACGTTGGGCGGGCCGCCTTCGGTTGTGGCAAACATTGATGCCTCGTAGGAGCAATTACTACCTGTAAGCACGCCACCTAGCACGTCGACCATAAGTCCAAGACCGAATCCCTTAGGACCGCCAACGGGCAACTGTGCGCCTTTCAATCCCGCTGCGGGATCAGTCGTTGGATTACCATCCACATCGATGGCGTGTCCCGGTTCAATCTCACGGCCCTCTGCAGCCGCTTTGACTAAATTGACCCTTGCTGTAGATGCGGTGGCCATATCGACAACAAGTGGCTCTTCGGTTGCTCGGGGCGCACCGAACGCAAACGGGTTGGTTCCGAAAAAGGGCACCTTGCCTCCGTGCGCTGCAACGGCCTTGGAACTGTTGGCAAACATGAGCGAGACCAATCCCTGCTTTGCCAGCCTACGGACAAACCACCCCAGAACGCCCGCTGATGAGGATTGATGAATCGACATAAGCCCCACCCCTTGATCGCGAGTGGTCTCGATAAGGCGCGATTCTCCAATCATGTACGCGTGGTGACAAAACCCGAAATCAGCATCGATAACGGTCGTTGAGGAGGATGTCTTCACTATCTTGGGTGACGCAGCTGGCTTTACCTTCCCGACCTTTAAATGCTTAAGGTAGAGGTGCATGTACCCCAGCCCGACATTCCTAATTCCCTCGGCTTCTGCGTCAGCGATTTCAGCGGCAACAATGTCCGCCTGTTCAGCGCTGGCACCCACGTTCAAGAGGGCCGTGCGGCAAACGGATTCGATTTCTGACAAGCTCATTACAGGCATGGGGAGTACTCCTCGTATCGTTATCTCTGCACGTTAGTCACAGTCTCCACTCGGAGCAAGCTTAGCGAGCTCTGACCAGCAAAATGTTTAATGGGCTTCTTGCCGGAGCTGAAATTTAACGTTTTAAACACACCGCAGGCTTGAAAATCAGAAGCTCTGGAGTATGATGCACCCCTTCGCGCCCGTAGCTCAGCTGGATAGAGTACCTGACTACGAATCAGGCGGTCGTACGTTCGAATCGTACCGGGCGCGCCAAATTCTAAAAGAGTACAAAAAGAGCCTCATCCAGCGGATGGGGCTTTTTTGTATCTGGTGGGTCCAGTCGAGGCGACGTACCCGTTCGATCAACTACTCTCGGAAAAATTTAGCTCAACGCCCAAGCCAATTGGGTCGTGCAAGAAAAGCTGCGTCACATTGAACGCAGGTATCAGCTTTTTCTTATAAACCTGACCAAGCTCAACGAGCCTCGACTCCACGGCCGTTAGATCAGCCGCAGTCAAAGCGATGTGATCGAGGTGTCCTGTTGTCGAACTTATACCGCCATCATTCGTCACAGAGCCCTCCTCTGACACCATTAGATGAAGAATCGGGGCATCTCCCGCGTAGAGCCAGTGGCCCTCAAAATCAAAGTCGGGACGCCACCCTTCGCTGAGCCCTATCACGTCAACATAAAAGTCGCGCACCTCGCGTATAAGCGAACGCGAGCCCATGATATTGAAGTGGTTGAGTCCTGCGATTGCCATAACGCCACCTTAACGTTGATTAAAAATGGAAGAGGCTTGCACCTACTGCTCTCGAAAACGGCTAGAAAAATTAAGCGCGCTTGCATCCGTAAAGCCCTAGCGCGTCCCGAATACCAGCAGCACAGCGAACAAAAATAGCGTCCATACCGCTAAACCTAGATAACCACGCGACCAAGCTGGGGAAAAGCCCGCTTTACGGTAGAACGCTTTGCTCCATACCAAGCCCTCGTCAATTTTAGGGTCAGCCAGACGAGCACTTAACGCAATCCCAACCAAGATCGTTACACCCAAGCCAATGACGTTCCACCAGAGCCAAGACACGTCCGGCGCCCACTTCCAGAGCGCTGCATTTATAACAAGCCCGGCGACGAAGCCCAATCTTGCGCCTGCACCGGTTGTACTTTTCGTGAATAAACCGAGCATAAACACACCAAGAATCGGTCCATTAATCAGTGAGCCCACCTTATTGACCGCCACGATCACCGTCGATGCGATGTCATCGACATAAAACGCGGTGACTAGCGCAAATAACCCCCAAAAAATGGTGAGTGCCCTCCCCCACTGAAGCTCTTGCTCTGGTGTGACGATCCGACGCGCCATCATGGGCTTTACAAAATCCTTGAGGGTGGTCGCAGACAAGCTGTTGATGACCGAGTCGAGCGAGGACATGGCTGCCGCGAGTAAAGCGACAACGGCCAATCCCACTAGGCCTGGCGGTAATTCGCGACTGATCAGCGCGGGCAGCGCCATATTGTAATTAGGCGCCTCGTTAACCACTGGCAATGAATCAACAAAGTCGGGTTGAGATATCGCGTAAACCGCGAGACCTGCACCGATCAAGCAGTAGAGCAATACGAGTGGGAACCTCAGGAACCCGTTGATCAGTAGAACCTTTTGCGCATCATCCTGGGACGCCGCACACAACTGGCGCTGGACTTGACTCTGGTCACAGCCGTAATAGGCCACATACAGAAAGAAACCGCCGATCAACATCGGCAAGAACGCAAAATCATGG